>JAUQWT010000256.1 GCA_030835005.1 Ignavibacteria bacterium
TATTCTGTATTTGCCGGTGTGGGTGAGCGTACCAGGGAAGGTAATGACCTCTGGCTCGAAATGAAGGAGTCAGGCGTTATTAACAAGACTTCACTTGTTTTCGGGCAGATGAACGAACCGCCCGGAGCAAGGCAGAGGATCGGACTTACAGGTCTGACAGTTGCTGAGTATTTCCGTGATGAAGAAGGCAAAGACGTTCTTTTATTCATAGATAATATTTTCCGTTTCACGCAGGCAGGCTCAGAGGTATCAGCACTGCTTGGACGTATGCCTTCGGCTGTTGGTTACCAGCCCACTCTAGCAACAGAGATGGGTGCATTGCAGGAAAGAATTACATCAACAAAGAAGGGTTCAATTACTTCAGTTCAGGCTATTTACGTGCCTGCTGATGATTTAACTGACCCGGCTCCCGCTGCAGTATTTGCGCATCTTGATGCAACAACAGTTTTGGATAGAAAGATCAGCGAGCTAGGTATCTACCCGGCTGTTGACCCGCTTTCATCAACATCAAGGATACTTGACCCGATAATTATCGGCGAGGAGCATTACAAAACTGCGCAGGCAGTCAAAGAAGTTTTACAGAAGTACAAAGATCTTCAGGATATTATTAACATACTCGGAATTGACGAGCTTTCTGACGAAGATAAGCTTGCTGTTCAGAGAGCAAGAAAAGTGCAGAAATTCCTTTCGCAGCCGTTCTTTGTTGCAGAGCAGTTTACAGGCTCAAAAGGAAAATATGTTAAGCTTGAAGATTCAATCAAAGGATTTAAGGCTATTGTAAGCGGTGAGTGCGACGACGTACCCGAAAATGCCTTTTATATGGTTGGTACTTTAGAAGAAGCATTAGAAAAGGCAAAAAGCTTATAACAATGGCTTTGATTCATTTGGAAATTGTAACACCCGGCAGGATAGTTTTTGACGAAGAAGTAAAAAGCTTTACAGCTCCCGGTATCGAGGGCAGCTTTCAGATTCTTCCGAACCACGCCCCTTTCATAACTACTATTATCCCCGGACAGGTAAAGCTCTTAACCAGGAGCGAGGATACTAATTATTATGTTACTTCCGGCGGCACAGTAGAGGTTCACGATAATAAAATTACAATGCTTGCAGAAACTATCATACCCGCAGGCGAAATAGATATTAAAGAAACCGAAAAGGAATTAACCGAAGCACAAGCGCTTCTGGATTCCAAAGAACCGGGTATAGATAAAGAGGCAGCAAAACACAGATTATTGACAGCCAAGGCTAAATTAAAAGCAGTTGCTAATTAAAAGGGAATTTTTTCATAATTACAACAGCATTTAATAATTCGATTCTTAATGGCCGGGCCGGTAGCTCAGTGGTAGAGCATCTCCCTTTTAAGGAGAGGGTCGGAGGTTCGAGACCTCCCCGGCTCACTAGATTTAAACCCGTGCGTTTTACGGGATGTTTTCAAGAGGCGTTAATTTTTGTAGTATTTAGCGCTTGAATTTTAATACTTAGAAAGGAGGAGAAGCCCGAATGCAGAAAGGTAAAGTAAAATGGTTTAATGCTGATAAAGGATTTGGTTTTATAACTGGAAATGATGGTAAGGACGTATTCGTGCATTTCAAGTCTATTGTCGGAGATGGTTACAGATCACTCGAGGACGGACAGGAAGTGGAATATGAGGTTGAAGAAACCGAGAAAGGATTACAAGCAAGAAACGTCTCTAAAGCATAAGTTTTTTTGTTTTGTATAATGTGAATATATCGATATATGCATCCCGCCTATATGCTTAGGCGGGATTTTACTTTTTTTATAGCCCCGGTTTCTCCCCTTAATACGGTATTAATAGATATGTTATTTTGAATTAATTTTGTTTTTGAATGAATAAATCAACTTCGAACAAATCATGAAAAAAACTCTTATTTTTATAATTTTCCTCATTTTCGCAGGTTTATTGGTCGCCGGTGAGAAAAACGCTGCACCCGATAGCCGGTATGCCAAATGGCAGAACCCTTCATTCTTCAGAGGGTATAATGTCCTCTATGAATCACCCAAAACTCAGCAGGATTTTATTGATTTTAAGAACTACGGCGGAAATCTCTTCCACATTCAGCCGGATGGATTCTTTGCTATTGATGCACCTTACGGTTTAGAACAGGATGATATCGATGGCTGTGATATGCTTGTGAACTTCTGCCGTAATGCCGGAGTATATTATGTCATCGGAATGCGATCAGGACCCGGAGCGTACGATACATATGATGAATCACAGGGTACAGTGCCCGAATCAAGAATATGGGACACCGGCAACACTGTTGAACAGCAGAAGTATGCCGAAATGCTCCAGATGGTTGTCAGCCGCTACGCGGGCGATACACTTTTTGTCGGAATAAACCTGTTAATTGAGCCAAGACCAAAGGTAAAGTCTATCCCTGCAAATACATCATCTACATACAAGTTTTTTTTGGAAACGGTGTTCAATATTCATATGGATCAGGTTTATAGCGGATGGGTTGCGGCTATCAGGGAAGTTGATGTGGAAATTCCAATCATAATAGAAAGCTTTGGTTATTCCACTCCGGAATTATTTCCCGGTTATGAGATCAGCGATCCGTTCATAGTATATTCTGCCCATGATTATCAGCCGGTTCAGTATACCAAAGAGGAAGTTCCGAATTCTGTTGCCTATCCCGGGATTTACTGGAATCTGACAACACTTTCTCAGGCACGTTATGATGCACCTTTTATCAGAGGGACAATATTCGGCAAGCTGAAAGAATTTCAGGAATCAACCGGTGCGCCTGTTTTTGTTGGCGAGCTTGGAATGTACAAACCTCAAATTGGCGGGGCACAATACCTGCAGGATGTGCTTGATATTTGCACTGATTACGGCTGGCATTTTGCATTATGGGATTGGCGCAGGGGACCGGGTGCTGACTGGAACATCGAGAAATTCGGCGACACAGATGATGCTCATTGGAGGACTGTTCTTTCAAAATTTCCTGCTCCGCCTGTACCGCAGCTGCTTCTGCCTCCTGAGGGAGTCAGCGTTGCACAGTTCCCTACGTTTACGTGGGATTCGCTTACTGCATTTACATCATATGACCTGAAGTTTGTTCCGGAACAGAGCGGCAAAGTCGAAGCTGTCAACGTATCTGACATAACTGAAGCAAGTTATACCTTTGTTGAGGAAATACTTTCTACGAACGTTTGGTACACGTGGAGCGTAAGGTCCAGAAATCCGGGCGGGAATCCTGAAAATTGGTCAGAATGGTCTGAACCAAGGAGAGTTATCGTTGTTGAATCAACAGATAAAGCTGCAAGGATAATTGTGGAGGATGATGAATTTGAATTGAAGCAGAATTCTCCGAATCCGTTCAATCCCTCAACCAATATCCATTTCAATCTTCCCAAAAACAGCAATGTCAGACTTATAGTTTATGATATACTCGGCAGGGAAGTTTCAAAGCTGATTGATCAGAACCTGCAGTGGGGAACTCACTCATCGGTTTTCAATGCGTCAAATCTGCCAAGCGGTGTTTATATTTACAGGCTCGTGGCAATTCCAACAGACGGCTCAGCAGGGTTTACTGAAATTAAACGAATGATACTTGCAAAATAATCTTGCTACTTAGTTCATAAAACAAAGTAGAAGGGCCACATTACTGTGACCCTTTTTTATTTTTGCCTTTTTACTTTTGCCTTTTAGGCCTTTACCTTTGAGCCCTTTTATTTCAATAATACCATTTTCTTTATATCGCTGAAATATGCAGAGCTTCCGTCAACAGAAAAAGCTTCCAGTTTATAGAAGTACACTCCGCTGCTGATACCACTATAGAATTCAGCATCGAACTCTATATTGTAGTATCCTGCATCGCGGATATTGTTCAGCAGAACGCCTATTTCTCTTCCGATTGCATCATATACTCTCACTTTAACCAATGACTGCTTTGCCAGCGAGTAACTTATGATCGTAGTGGGGTTGAATGGATTCGGATAATTCTGGCTGAGTGCAAAAGTAACCGGATTGCTGTTGCTGCCAACTCCGGTAACGGTTGTTCCGTAAGGGAAATTAGTTGCCTGCGCATTTGTTGT
>JAUQWT010000257.1 GCA_030835005.1 Ignavibacteria bacterium
AATCATGACAGGCGCAAAAGTGTACATGAATAGCCAAATGCAGGATGTTGCTCCATCACCCGAGATGAAGCGCCAGAGCGAGAACCTTGATAAGTACGAAAGAGATCTGGAATCCGCCGAGACAAAAACTGAAGAAGAAAAGAAAGAAATGCAGAAATCAGGAAAATATGATAACTATAATACCCGAAAGAAAAACGAGTAATCTCTGTTAGAATTATGATTTTTATATTGAGCCTGTCAATTTGTCAATTGACAGGCTTTTTTTTTAAAAATTTTGTGAAATTAGTGTTTTTTCCGTCCCAGAATTCTTCCTTGACTTAATTAAATAAATCACGTTATTTGTATTATAGAAAGGGAATTATAGAGAAAATTCTTCTGTTTAATCATTTATCACAACCAAAGTATACTCTAAAATAATGCAAAAATCCAAATTCTCGTCCTTATTGACAGGCAGAAGAAGTGTATTTTCTCTTTTGTTACTACTTTCAACCCTAAGTGCTTTTTCACAAGGAACAGGCAATAAATACGCAGGTGAATTCCTCGCTATCGGAGTTGGCGGAAGGCCGCTTGGCATGGGCGGAGCCTTTGTTTCGCTGGTTGGCGACGTTACAGCCGGTTACTGGAATCCGGGAGCTCTGGCCAGGATAAACTACCCTCAGTTTTCGCTTATGCATGATGAACGCTTTGGTAACCTTGTCAATTATGATTACGGAGCAGTTGCAATTCCATGGGGCACTAACGCATCACTTGGCTTGAGCGTGATCAGGCTTGGAGTCGATGACGTTCCAAATACTAAAAATGCTTGGCTCGATCTAAACAACAACGGCTACTTTGATAATGGCGACAGGCTTGATTACAGCCAGATAAGCTTCTTCAATGCTGCTGACTGGGCATTTATTGCTACTTATTCAAAAAGCCTGAACGAAAAACTCTCATACGGCGTTAACTTAAAAGTAATTTCAAGAAGCATAGATAACGGTTCCGCGTGGGGCATTGGTTTTGATGTGGGAGCAATATACAACGTTACCCCTAAGTTCCGTGTTGGCGCAAACCTTATGGATGTAACCACAACGCTTCTGGCATGGAACACAGGCAGAAAAGAGCTTATCACTCCAACTGCTAAGATAGGCGGTTCATATGATATTCCTTTCTTTAAGACCGGAAGAATTACCCCGGCTTTGGATTTTGATGTTAGGTTCGAGAACAGAAAATTCGCCTCGCTTGCTCATGTTGGTCCTGTAAGCTTCGATATGCATGCCGGACTTGAATACGGGTTCAAAGACCTCTTTGCATTAAGGGTTGGTTATAACGATGTGAAACAGCTTACTTTTGGCGCTGGAGTAAAACTCCCAAAACTTAATTTAGATTACTCATTTGCAAAGTTTGACGGCAATGACCAGCTTGGCAATACTCACAGAATATCTGTTATGTTCACGCTCGAAGACGAGAAGTTTAAGCGCAAAGGCAATTAGATTCTGTGGGTCAAAGGGATGCCTTTGACTATTAAAGTAATATTATTTAATTCATAGAATTATTCATATTCGTCCCGTAATTTGCGGGACGTTTTTATTTATGAAAAACCTCACCTCCTTCCCCCTCTCCTAAAAGGAGAGGTGTTGGAGTCCAACAATTGTCAGACATTTCTCCCCTCTCCCATATGGGCCAGGGGTGAGGGGAGACAGAACGCATTCAACTTGAAGATAGAAAGATACCAAAAAGTCATATACATTGTCATTCTCCTGATCGCAGTCATCTGGTGTGCGGGAATACTTGCTGCCCCTCTTTGGGCGGGCTCAACCGGCATCAAGGGGGACATATCCAATGGTATTTATTCTTTCTATTCAAGCTCATGCCACCAGCTTGAAAGCCGCTCGCACTTATTGGGAGAGCATAAATTCGGCGTATGTTCAAGATGCACTGCGATCTATTTTGGATTTCTGCTTGGTGTTATTGCATATCCGTTCCTGAGAAAGCTGAATCATATTGATCTGCCTTCGCTTTTCTATTTATTTATCCCTGTGGTTTTAATGCTGCTTGATGTAGCCTTAGACCTGATGGACGTCCAGAAAAATTCTTTTGTAACCAGAGAAGTTACCGGCGGAATAATTGGTGTTGTACTTCCTTTTTTTATCATCCCCGGTATAATCAGAGTCTTCTATGAATACTTTTTGCCGCCAAATGTTATTCCAAAAAAGTGATTGATTTTTAAACCTCAGCCTCCAATGGAGTCCTTCGGACCGTCCTGGTGGACATGCCTCTCCTGTGAGGGGAGGGGGCGGGGGTGAGGTGATAACAAAATTATAATATCTAACCACCATGCAGCAGCCAAGTAAATTCACACCGGTTTTAATTAGCTCAGTAGTAATGCTGATAATGTCTCTGTTCCCGTTCCTGAACCTGATAAACCTGATCTGCTGCGCGGGTATAATACTCGGAGGCGCGGCGGGAACATTTTACTATGCCAAACAGCTTGAAAAAACCGGCCAGCTTATTCAGAATAAAGACGGCATAATGATCGGGCTGCTTTCGGGAATTATCTCAGCCATCCTGTACGTAATACTATCAACTCTAATCATTATGGTATCTAAGCAGAATCCGGTTGAGCTTGTTTATAAAATGACGCAGGAGTATGGTTTTAACATTCCGCCTGAGAGCGAAAGGATGCTCCAAACGGTTTTTGATGAGTACAACCGCCAGGGTTTCAGTTTTATAATGATTGGCGTTGAAATGCTAGCACGTATAGTTTCTCATTGTATTTTCGGGCCGCTTGGCGGTGTGCTTGCCGCAGGTATATTCTTAAAACGGCGCAATGCTGGAAAGTAACAAATATTTCTCGGTTGAACCTGCTTCGGCGTCATCTGCACGGAATACAATATGGCTTCTTATCATAATTGCTGTTGTTGGACTGCTTAACGTTTATTTAAATCCCCTTGAACATTTTTTCACTGATGTACTTCACATTCCCAGCGTTAACGGGTGCCCGCTTTACACTTTCTCCGGTGTGCCGTGCCCGATGTGCGGCATGGGAAGAGTGTTTTCGTGCATAACGGACTTTTATATTGCGCAGTCATTTTACTACAATCCGCTTGGACTTGTTTTTTATTTGATATTCGGATTCATCTACATTTTCATTTTCTTTCAAAGCCTCCGCAGGAAAAAAATTGTATTAAAACCTGCAGGCGTTAAGTTATGGTATATTCCTGTTTTATTTTTGATCATCATGTGGATTTTGAATATTCTGTTCGGCCATCATCACAACT
>JAUQWT010000258.1 GCA_030835005.1 Ignavibacteria bacterium
AAAAAGTATAAAAGAGGCGCGATGCTGTTTTCAGCGGGAATTGTTGTAAATATATTCCTTTCGGCAGTGTTTATTGCAGGTTCATTTTTCTTAACCTCCAGCGGGAATACAACCGGTAAAGAGATAGTTGAGCTCTCCAAAGAAAAAGGTATGGTAATGGTAGAGCATTTGTACTCGCTTTACAAAGGCTCGGCGGGTGATGTGAGAGAAGACGACGAACAGACGCTGAAGATGTTTGCGCTTTATGATGCTGTGAAGTATGACTTAACTTTGTCATTTGATATTCCCAACAAATCCATTAAAGGCTTAAACTATATGCAGCTTCGCGCCGAGACTGATACACTCAGAACTATATATGTCAATCTATATGACAACATGCGCGTGAAAAGCGTTTCAGTCCAAAACATCATGCGACTTGGAATAAACTACAACGAAGCACGAGATATTCCGAATTGGAACGACGCATCATTTACCCAGACAACAAATTATCTTATCATCACGCTTAAAAGCGATGATATTCCCATGAAGGGTGATATACTTGCTCTTAAAATAGATTACTCGGGAAAACCTGTTAAAAAAGGATTTGATTCATTTTCATTTAAAGAGCTTTACGGAAATATGTATATCTATACTTTGAGTGAACCAACATGGGGACCGGTATGGTGGCCTTCAAAAGATTTTCCGGATGATAAAGCAGATATGCGAATGAGCCTGATAGTACCAACAGGCATGAAAGGTGTTTCAAACGGCTTGCTTACTGATACTGTACAGAACGGAGACGGCACAACGACATTCAACTGGAAGAGCAACTATCCAATAGCAACTTACCTGGAATGTATTGTAGTGGGAAAGCTCTCGTACTGGGAAGATACTTATACATCACTTGACGGAAGCAAAACAATGCCTGTAGTTTATTATGCATTTCCTAAGGATTCGCTTAAGGCAACGGTTGACTGGAAGGCAACTCCTGAGATGATAAAGTATTACTCAGAAACATTCGGCGAGTATCCTTTTATAGAAGAAAAATACGGGCTGGTTCAGTTCGGTTGGACAAGCGGCGCTATGGAACATCAAACCATCACATCATACGGCTACCTGCTTGTAACCGGCGATAACCGCTATGATTTTGTTGCGGCTCATGAGCTTGCTCATCACTGGTTTGGCGATGCAGTAACGCTGAAGAACTGGAAGAACATCTGGCTTAACGAAGGATTTGCATCTTACGCCGAAGCCCTTTGGATGGAGCATACCGGAGGCATGCCCGCTTACTTAAGCCACATGAAGGGTTTTGATTTCGGTTATTTCACGGGTACGGTATATGACCCGAAAGGGTTTATCGATAATCCCGCCATTTACGCAACCATCTACCAAAAGGGCGCGTGGGTGCTGCATATGCTTAGAGGCATAATGGGTGATGAAAAGTTTTTTGGCGCAGTTAGGGCATACTACGAAAAATATAAATACAGCAATGCAGAGACTACTAACCTTATTGCAGTAATGGAAGAATATTACGGCTCAACTCTTGACTGGTTTTTTGACCAGTGGGTTTACACTGGTACAGGCAGGCCGAAGTATGAGTACTCGTGGAAGTTCGAGGACTTCCAGGGACAAAAAGGCTCCGGAGTTTATACAGTAAGATTGCAGCTGAAGCAGGTTCAAAAAGATGACCTTGAGTGTTACAAGATGCCGATAAAGGTCACAGTTGTAACAGAGGCCGGCAGCAAAGAATTTTCTGTATTCAATGATACACGAGAGCAGTCATTTTTGCTTACTGTTGACTCAACTCCCAAAGAAGTGATAATAGATAAAGATGGCTGGATACTCAAAAAAGCTGCTAAAGGCACATACGAAAAATAATGGGGCTCTCTGCGCAGGAACAGAAGGCATATTACACTAACTTGCTTCATCTCCACGCAAAGCACTTCGGCACAGGGATAAAAGAATACAGACCGATTTCTTCGCACGGATCAGACAGGATTATTGTAAGGCTAATCTCAGAAAGAGGCGGCACATGTATTGGCATAATAAATCCAGTTCATATTTCAGAAAACAAAGCTTTTATCAGCTTTGGAATTCATTTCAAGAGCGCGGGGCTTAAAATTCCGGAGATATACACTGTTTCAGAAGATCAGAAGCATTATCTGCTTGAAGATCTTGGAGATGAATCATTATTTGACAGAATTTCAGCCGGCAATTCATTTGATGATGAAAAGAAAGGACTGTATAAACGGGTATTCGAAGAGCTGCCAAAATTCCAGATCACAGCGGGCAAAGATATAGATTATTCATTATGCTATCAGTTCAGTGAATTCGGCAGTGATAATATTAATTTTGATTTGAATTATTTCAAGGAAAGATTCCTGAGTAATTTCTTTAAGAGCGAAATTAATGCCGCTAAGCTTGATAAAGATCTTGATCTGCTAAAGAGTGAAATATTAGAAGTGCCGCGTGATTATTTTTTGTACCGTGATTTTCAGTCAAGGAATGTAATGATAAAAGATGAAAAGCTCTATTTTATAGATTTTCAGTCCGGCAGAAAAGGCGCATTGCTTTATGATGCTGCTTCAATGCTCTATGATGCGAAGGCGAATATCCCTCAGGATGCAAGAGAGGAATTGCTTGCCTACTATCTGGAAGTACTGAAGAGTTTTACAGTTATTGATACAGTCTATTACAGCAGGAAGTTCTGGTTTTTTGCGATCATCCGGATCATGCAGGCAATGGGTGCATACGGCTACCTTGGGCTGATAAAAGGCAAGAGCCGTTTTCTTGAGAGCATACCTTACGCATTAAAGAACATTGACTTTATTTTAAACGAGCGAGTTCCGAAAAGTGAATTTAACTACCTTAAACAAATATTTTTTGAATTACAGAATGAAAATAATTTAACAAAATGACGAAACATAATATCCGCGGATTGAATGTATTAGAGTACGGCGAAGGAAACCAATTTGCCATAATTTTTATTCATGCATTTCCGCTATGCAGCAGGATGTGGGATAAACAGGTTGAGGCTCTTGAGGGAAAATACAGGGTTATTGTGTATGACCTGAGGAGTTTCGGATATAGCGAGTACGGCGACGGACACTATACTATTGATTCACACGTTAGTGATCTTATTTCAATCACTGATAGCCTTAAGCTTGATAAGCCTGTAGTTTGCGGCCTATCTATGGGAGGTTACATTACCTTAAGGGCGCTTGAGCTTTACCAAAGTAAATTTAAAGGCGCGATAATTGCGGATTCCAAGGCTGAGTCGGATAACAATCCAACCAAGCACGCGCGGGCAGATCAGATCAAAATGATAAAGAACGGCCAGCGTGAGCAGTTCACAGGGAATTTCATAAAGGGAGCGCTTAGTGATTCCAATTACACCGAAAAGACCGAGCTTGTTGAATTCCTTAAGACTATGATCGGCTGGCAAAAAAACGAGGCAATAACAGGCGCGCTTATGACACTGGCAGCAAGAGCTGATACAACGGAGTTTCTTGAGAGACTTGATATCAGAACACTTATTATTGCAGGTAAAGAAGACAAACTTACTCCTCCGGAATTTTCTAAGATAATTTACGGCAAGACAAAGAACTCAGATTTTAAACTCATTTCAAATGCCGGGCATCTATCTAATATGGAAAACCCGGAAGAATTCAATGCTGCAATTTTAGATTTTCTAAAAGGGTATGAGAAGAAGTAGAGATAGGTTTTACCCTACCTCTACAAAGATATTTCATTTTAAGATATTAGTTCTGTAATTTCTTTCTTACTTCACCAAGCATAATATCAGTCATGAGATCAAGTCCGTACTCATGCTTCCAGCCCCAGTCACGCCTGGCATCATCATCATTAATGCTTTCGGGCCATGATTCAGCAATTTGCTGGCGGAAATCGGGCTTGTAGGTTATCGTGAAATCCGGAATATGTTTCCTGATCGCCTTGGCAAGCTCACCCGGATTGAAACTAATGCCGCTTAAGTTGTAGCTAGATCTTATTTTGATCTTTTCGGGATCGGATTCCATCAAGTCGATCGTTCCGCGGATTGCATCAGGCATAAACATCATAGGCAGCGAAGTATTTTCTGAAAGGAAGCATTCATACTTTCCTGATCTGATCGCTTCGTAGAATATTTCTACAGCATAATCAGTTGTTCCCCCGCCTGCTTCTGTCTTGTAGCTGATCAAGCCGGGGTATCTGACGCTGCGAACATCAACTCCGTACTTATTAAAATAATATTCGCACCATCTTTCTCCCGCCTGTTTGCTGATTCCGTACACAGTTGAGGGTTCCATAACAGTTAGCTGCGGAGTATTTTTCTTGGGAGTGCTTGGTCCGAAAACCGCAATTGAGCTTGGCCAGAAAACTTTGTCTATTACTTTTTCCTTGGCAAGATCAAGCACAAGCAGCAAGCTCTTCATGTTTAAGTCCCACGCTTTGCCCGGATTCTTCTCTGCATTTCCTGAAAGCATGGCGGCCAGAAGGTAAACTTTTTTGATATTATTTTTTGTGATTATCTCTGTAAGTTTTGCGGAATCGGTAACATCATGTTTAATGAAAGGTCCTGATTCCATTACATCGTGTGCTGCATTTTTTATGTCGCTAGCAAATACTGTATCGTTCCCGAATCTGCTTCTAAGCTCCAGAGTTAATTCCGAGCCAATCTGTCCGGATGCACCAATTACTATAGTATTACTCATTTTTTAATTTGTAAGATTTCTGATAAATGGAAGACTTTTGAAAATTTTTTAGTTCAGAAGCACAGACATTCTTGTCTGCGAAAACACTATTATGCATTAATGCAGGATCATGACACAGGCAGATAACAACCATCGTTACTCTAATTATATCCCTTCAACAATAACTACCGGTTCAACTTTGCTTTTTGGGATAAGTGCAGGCCAGTAAGCCACTACATCAGAGGCTTTAGGCCTTCCGCCTGCAAAACCGGTAACGCTTGGAGGCCCTGTTAATATTAATGGCGCAATTTCTTTGCTGAATCTTTCAATCGTTGCTTTTTCTTTTGAGCGCACACCAACTCTGAGTACAACTTCACTCAAATCGTCGCGGCGTTTAACAAGCGGGCCGTGGCAGCTATTATATCCAAGGAATTCAGTTCTGATTTCTTCGAACTTGAGCCCGAGGTCATCCAGCCTGATGCGAAGTATCTTATCGGCAGCTTCTGCTTTCTTCAACGCATCGGGGGCAGAATAAGTTAGTGTAGTAAACGCACTAAAGCCGTCGTCATAAGACATTGATACTTTATAGAAATCAGTTTTAGGAAATCCTTTAACATCGTACACTCTTACGCGGTCTTTTCCGGCTTGCTCCAATTTGATCGAAGTAAAATCAGCGATGCAATCAGGCGTGATGTAATCTTTCGGATCGCCAATCTCATACAGCAATTGTTCGCTCACTGTTTCAGTTGAAACAAATCCGCCGGTATTTTCATGTTTTGTGATGAAGAAAGTCCCGTCTTTATGCGCTTCAACAATTGGGAATCCAATCCGTGCAAGATCGGGAACGTTTTCCCAGTCACCAAGGAAATTTCCGCCGCTTGCCTGCCCGCCGCACTCTATAATATGACCTGCAACAGTACCCGCTGCCATTTTATCCCAATCATTCATATCCCAGCCGAATTCATAAATCATAGGCCCTAGAGTTAAACCGGTATCTGTAACCCTTCCGGTTATGACAATATCAGCCCCCTGCTCCAAAGCATCAACGATCGGTTTTGCGCCAAAATAAACATTTGCGCTTAATACTTTTTCTTTAATGATCTCTGCACTTTCGCCGGTTTCCATATTATTCAAAGTAACGCCTTCTTTAATCAGCGAATCTATATCATCAAGAATATTATCACCCATCACAACGCCAATCTTAATTCCGCTAATGCCAAGTTTTTTTGCGACTTCAAATACTGCGTCACGGCATGCAATGGGATTCACTCCACCGCCATTTGTAACAACTTTGAATTTTTTTTCTTTTAACAGAGGTAAGAGTCTTTCCATTAACGGCGGAATATCGCGTGCATAACCAAGTGCGGGATTCTTCAGCTTTTGCTTCTGCAAAATTGACATCGTAACCTCGGCAAGATAATCCATCATAAGGTAATCAATCTCGCCTTTTGAAGCCTGATGAACCGGCGCATCTATCAAATCACCCCAAAATCCCTGTCCTGAAGCTATCTTAATTGTATCTTTCATCAAAAATAATGTTGTATTTATACAAATTTACCAAAAAAAGATGACATTTAAAATTGAAAATCCCCTCTAAAAAAACAGAGGGGATTCAAATATCCATACGACTATGAAACTTCACATTCTATTTCATCAATATCATTTTCTTTACCGAAACCATATCGCCGGCTGTAAGCTTATAGAAATAAACACCGCTTGAAAGATCATTGCCTTCAAATGTCACAGAATAATTACCGCGTTCAATTTGTCTTTCAACAAGCGTTGCTACTTCCTCACCGGTTGAATTGTAAACCTTCAGGACAACACCTGATTTTTCCGGAATCGTAAAATCAATATTTGTCACAGGATTGAATGGGTTGGGATAATTTTGAGATAAGCTAAATTGACCAGGCAGATTTGAAGATGGATCTTCAATTCCCGTTGGCGGAAATGTATATTCATAAATTCCCATACCTGAAGTGCCTGCAACTCCGGCATACAGAGTATTAGTGGAAGTCTTGAAAGCAAGCGCTCTTACGATATAAGTACCAAGCATTGAGCCTCCATTAAAAGCTGTCCATGAATTTCCTGCATTAGTCGTTCTGTAAACGCCTGCTGTAGTAGCATTATCCAAACCGGCAAAAAACTCAGTTGCAGAGCCCGGCTTTATCAATATTGACCTTATATGAACTGCTGTTACATTAGGTATGCCGGTGCTTTTTCTTACCCAGTTCGTTCCACCGTTTGTAGAAAGAAACGCACCGCCGTTTGTTGTATTCTGGAACAAGCCGGCCACAACAACCGAAGTATCATAATTGCTGACACTGATCATTCTGACGGCATTAAGCTCAGTTGCGCCTGTTGGAAGTCCGCTGCTGAATAATGCCCAACTTGTGCCGCCGTCGTATGATTTATAAATGTATGTAGGTCCTGTGCCGGGTGGATTTGGAACAAGAAATGATGTTCCGCAATAAAGCGTATTTGGATTTAAAGGATTGCTTGTGATGCAGATAACATTTTTATTTGTTCCCATTCCGGTGTTTGAAGGCGCCCAGTTCAACCCTCCATTGGTCGTTTTATAAACTCCGTTTATGGAGTTAGTTGCATTTGAAGCATTCCACACTGCAACAAGAGCAATTGCCGGATTTGTTGGATTTACAACGAATTCCTGTGTTCCGTTGGAGTCAATTATGCCGGTATTTCTTTGTGTCCAGTTGCTGCCGCCGTTGGTAGTTACATATATTCCAGTAGTTGCGCCTCCGGCCCCGGTGCCTGCATACACATAATTCGCGTCAGATGGGCTGACTTCAACTGCCTGGATATTAAGAGCAGATAACCCTGTGTTCACCTGTGCCCAGTTAAGGCCGCCGTTCGTTGATTTCCATATACCGCTTGTGTTGCTTCCGGCATACATAATTTGGGAATTGGACGGACTTATGGCAATGCACTTTTGCCATATGCCGCCTGTGCCAGTTAATGTTGTAGTCCATATTTCAGGACCGAAGCTTTGAAAATTAAAATGAAAGAAGAGTAAAGCAAGAAGTGGAATGAATATTGTTTTTTTCATTTGTGCCTCCTATTAATTTATGGACGGACTTTTATTTGAAAATAGGAAGAATAGAATATTAAAAACTAATTCATTTTAATTTATAAGTCAATACTATTGCAAAGGTTTAGACGTGGATAAAAATCATATTTTTGAAACTGAGGCATCGTACTGCTTCAGGAGCTGTTCAACAATTTCTTTGACCGGTTTGATATTATTTACCAGTCCACTGGATTGCCCCATTTCAAGCTCACCCTCATCCAGGTCGCCTTCAAATATTCCTTTCATTTCGCGTTTTCTGCCAAGCATTTCTTTGAGCTCTTCCGCTGATGCGCCTTCTTTTTCAGCTTTGATCACATCTTCGGCAAATTTATTTTTATACAATCTCACGGGATTAAGTTTCTTCATGATAAGGTAAGTGTCATTATCTTTTGCTTCAACAATTTTCTGTTTAAACAAAGGAGAGCTTGATGCTTCAATGCTTGCCGCAAATCTTGTACCGATCTGCACTCCTTCTGCTCCAAGAGCCATACATGCCGCGATCTGCCTTCCGTCTGCTATTCCTCCGGCTGCAATTACGGGAATATTAACGGCATCAACAACTTGCGGAACAAGTGAAAGCGTTGTGATCTCGTCTATTCCGTTATGACCTCCTGCTTCAAATCCTTCTGCAACTATTGCGTCACAACCTGCATCCTCTGCTTTGAGAGCATGCTTGACCGATGCAACAACGTGTATGAACCTGATTCCATTATCTTTAAAGGTCTTGCTATGAAGTTTCGGATTTCCTGCCGAAGAGAAAACGATCTCAACTTTTTCATCTATAACAGTTTTGATAAGTTCATCTACATCACCGCGAATCAAAGGGATATTAACTCCAAATGGTTTAGATATTCCCTTTTCATTGAAGTAATTTCTGAGTTTTTGGATATGTTCACGTAAAAGTTCAGGTTTCATTGAGCCGGCACCGATAAGCCCGAGACAGCCACACTCGGAAGATGCGGAAGCAAGTCGCCATCCGGAAGTCCATACCATGCCTGCCTGGATGATCGGGTACTTAATGCCGAATAATTCTGTAATTCGTGTTTGCTTCATGATAGCCTTCTATTTCGTGCCCAAAATATGTAGAGTGGTATTATTTTCAAACCGGAATTTCTTAATTTTTGTGAAAACCTGTCAATCGCGATTTCGTGGCACGAATACACAATTCACAAAAAATTTAAATCGTTTTGATCAGGCTGATCATATCAATGACAGCGCTTGCTGCTTCGTGGCCTTTGTTGTGAGCATCAGCGGATGAGCGCTTAACTGCCTGCTCATCATTATAGCACGTTAAGACTCCGAATGATACAGGAATGCCGTATTCAAGATTTAACTGCATCAATCCATGTGTTACTGCATAGGATATGAATTCAAAATGAGCTGTCTCCCCTTTTATTACAGCCCCTAGGCAGATGATTCCGCAATACTTTCCGCACTGACAAAGGTGTTTTGCTGTTAGCGGGATCTCGAATGCACCCGGGCAATAGACCACAGTATAATCCTTTTCGATGTACTTATTTTCGCTAAGAGCTTCAATTGCCCCTTTTAACAATCCGCCTGTTACTTCTTCATTAAAGCGGCTTACAACTATTGCAATCCTGCCTGATTTTTTCTTCTTTGATTTAGCCATTATATTAAACTTTATTTGTGAACAAACGGTTTTTCATAGCGGTGAGCTTGATATCAGTCACATAGTATCTTCCAAGTATCGAGGCATCATTAATTTTTCCGCCGTGGAAATCACTCCCGCCGCTTTCGAGCAGGAAATACTGGCTTGCAATATCCCTGAAGTACTCGGAGTCATACTCGCTGTGGGAAGGATGGATAATTTCAATACCGTCTATTCCGAATTCGATCAGTTCAAAAAGAGCATTATTGTTTCTAAGGCTTTTGCCGGGATGTGCTATAAAAGAAAGTCCCCCGCACCTGCTGATAAGATCAATGGCATCTTTGGCCAGAATATTAGGTTTTTTTACATATGCCGGTTTATCATCGCCAATATAGCGGGCAAACGCTTCGTAATAATTCCCGATAAAGTTTCCTTCTAGCATTGCAATTGCAATGTGCGGCCTGCCGACTGATCCGTTACCTTTAACACGCGAGAGTACATCCTTAAGCTGAAGCTCAATATTAAGCTCATTAAGCTTTTCAACTATTTTCTCGGCGCGTTTCATTCTTTCTTTGCGGAAATTACGGAGGTAATCAAGCAGTTCGGTATTTTTGTGATCGAAGTAATAAGCAAGGATATGGGTTTCCCTGCCGTTATGCTCTGCGCTTATTTCGCATCCGGGTATGATCTCAATGCCGTGGCTTTTGCCTATCTCGATCGCTTCATCTATAGCATCAACATTATCATGATCGGTAATAGCAAGGTGAGTGAGTCCTGCCACTTTTGCTTTTTCGATCAGCTCAGCAGGAGTGTGGTACCCGTCTGAGTAATATGTATGCGTATGCAGATCTGCTTTAAATATTGCGTCAATGTTATCCAAGGTGGAATTGACTTTATGCAGTAAACGGCTTGTAGTATTGTTTAAGCCGCCGTAAGCCCTGAATTTGGAGTGG
>JAUQWT010000027.1 GCA_030835005.1 Ignavibacteria bacterium
TTATGTTTACGATAACGGAGTAAAGAGTCTTGAAATGGTACCAGAGCTCAGCAGTATGAAATATATGTTTTACGAGGTACCAAAATTCACTGATTTTTTCTGGACATTTCTGATAGTTGCGGTAATAATTTTCGGAATAACCAACTTGATGCGCTCAACATACGGAAGAGGATTTATCGCCGTCAAAGATGATGAAATTGTTGCCGAAGCAATGGGAATTAACACAACAAGATTTAAAGTTACAGCTTTCATAATAGGCGCATTTTTTGCCGGTGTTGCAGGCGGTCTGTACGCACATTTTTTACAGTATATTAATCCAGAAGATTTTAACTTCCTGCGCTCAGTTGAAATAGTTGCTATGGTAATCCTCGGCGGTATGGGAAGTACTTTCGGAGTTGTGCTGGCGGCAATCATACTTACTGTCTTGCCGGAGCTGTTGAGGGATATTCAGCAGTACAGGATGATCATATATGCATTGTTGTTAATAATTATGATGATCCTTAGGCCACAGGGCCTGTTTGGGATCAAACTGCATAGGAAGAAGAAGGTTGCTGTAAAACAGGAACCGGATAAAAAATTAGAAAAACAATAATTGAGTTTACTCAAACTAGATAATTGCACGATCAGATTCGGCGGTTTAACTGCAGTTGATTCTTTTGACGCTGAAATTGGTAATCATGAACTTGTTGGGCTTATTGGTCCAAACGGCGCCGGCAAAACTACGGTTTTCAATATTGTGACAGGTGTTTATGACCCGACGGAGGGTGACGTGCTCTTTAATGATGAAAGCATTGTTAAATACAAGCCGTTTGAAGTAACACACAAAGGCATTGCAAGGACTTTCCAGAATATAAGACTATGCCCAAGCCTGACGGTTAAAGATAATGTCAGGATTTCGTACAACAATAGCTGTAAATCACGCTTGTTAGCCTCTGTGATTCAACTTGGCGGATTCCATGCCGAAGAAAAGCAAATTGATGCAGATATTAACGAAATGCTTGAAATGTTCGACCTTCATGTAGATGCAGATGAGTATGCAAAGAATCTGCCTTATGGCGACCAGAGAAAACTTGAAATTGTAAGGGCTCTGGCAACAAAGCCGAAGTTATTGCTGCTTGATGAACCTGCTGCGGGCATGAATCCCAGCGAGAAGAAAGACCTCATGAAATTGATTCAGAAAGTAAAGGATAAGTTCAATATTTCTATATTACTTGTGGAGCATGATATGAACGTAGTTATGGGCATATGCGAAAGAATATACGTGCTGGATTACGGCAAGAAAATTGCCGAGGGCAAACCTGAAGAAATACAGAAGAATCCAAAGGTCATAGAAGCATACCTGGGAACAGGGGCGTGAGGACATGTTAAAAGTAGAGAATCTGATAGTAAATTACGGGGCAATAAATGCTATAAGGGGGCTTTCAATTCACGTTCCGGAAAAGTCAATAGTAACGCTTATTGGCGCCAACGGAGCGGGTAAAACAACTACTTTAAGGGCTATTTCAAGTATTATAAAAGCCTCTGAGGGCAGCAAGATAATCTACGATGGGCAGGATATAACCAATCTGCCGCCGCATAAGATCGTTGCTCAGGGACTATGTCAAGTACCTGAAGGCAGGCTGATATTCGCCAACCTAACCGTAAAAGAGAACCTTGAAATGGGCGCTTATTTAAGGAAAGATAAAGAGAATTTCAAGAAAGATCAGGATTTTATATTTAATATCTTCCCAAGACTGCTTGAAAGGATAAAGCAGCCGGGCGGGACACTTTCCGGTGGCGAGCAGCAAATGCTTGCTATATCCAGGGCATTAATGAGCAAACCTAAGATGCTCCTGCTTGATGAACCGTCACTTGGTATTGCTCCAATACTTGTGAAGACAATATTTGGAAAGATAGTTGAGATAAATAAAACATTGGGAGTCACAATTTTACTTGTAGAGCAGAACGCTCACCAGGCGCTTTCTATCGCAGATTATGGCTATGTGCTTGAGACGGGAAATATCATTCTTGAAGGACCCGCAAAAGAGCTTGCAAATAATGCTGAGGTACGCAAAGCTTACTTAGGCGAAACATGATAAGTGAATTTCGGATTTCGGATTTTTGAATTCGGATTGAGATTCAAAAACAAAAATCTAGTATTTTATAACTTTTATGAACAAGGAAGAGTTAAAGCAAAGGACTAAGCAGTTTGCTTTGAGAATTATGAAGCTCACAGAGGCTTTACCGAATACAAAAGCAGCTAATGTGGTTTCAAATCAGCTTCTGAGGTCTGCCACATCAGTTGGGGCTAATTACAGGGCAGCTTGCCGCGCAAGATCTAAAGCGGATTTCATTTCAAAGAACACGATTGTTGAAGAAGAAGCCGATGAATCATTATTCTGGCTTGAGCTAATAAGTGAAGCTGGGTTTATAAAAGAACCAAAAATTTCGGGGTAATTACAAGAAGCAAACGAACTAGTTGCCATATTCACAAGCTCTGGGAAAACAGCCAAAATCAATAATCCGAAATTGGCAATTCGAAATCCGAAATCAAAATAATTTTGTATTAAGAAATTTATTAAATAGAACCCATTAAATAACAAAAATCAAAAAAACATTAAAGACCAAACAAAATGAAATTCTCTGACGGAATATCAAGATTAGGAACAGAAACAGCTTTTGAAGTATTGGCTAAAGCCAAAGCACTTGAAGCTGAAGGGAAAAACATTATTCACCTGCAAATTGGCGAACCTGACTTCCCCACACCCAAAAACATTTGCGATGCGGCAGTAGCATCAATACAGGCGGGCGATACACATTACACCGGCGCGGCAGGTACTCCGGAACTGCGCAAAGCAATCGCAGATTATGTTTCAAGGACACGCGATGTGAAATTCACTCCCGAGAACGTTGTTATGACTCCCGGAGCTAAGCCAATTATGTTCTTTGTGATACTTGCGCTTTTGCAGCACGGTGATGAGGCAATGTATCCCAATCCCGGCTTCCCTATATATGAATCGATGATAAATTTTGTTGGCGCCAAAGCTGTTCCGATACCGCTTACACAGGAAAACAATTTTAATATAGATCTCAAGCTCTTCGAAAAATCTGTAACAGATAAAACAAGACTCGTTATCATTAATACTCCCGGTAATCCAACCGGCAAAACGATTCCAAGAGCGGTTATCCACGAAATGGCAGAGATATTAAAGAACAGGGATTGCATGATACTTTCAGATGAGATCTATTCGAGAATAGTGTATGATGGCGCTGAATCCTATTCAATTAGCAAGATTGACGGATTCAAAGACAGAACGATCATACTTGATGGATTCTCAAAAACATATGCTATGACAGGCTGGCGCGCAGGATATGGGGTAATGAATACTGAACTCGCTCCCGTAATTACAAAACTGATGGTAAACAGCAATTCATGTAACAATGCATTTGTGCAAAAGGGCTGCATAGAAGCGCTTAACGGTCCGCAGGATGCAGTTGTTGAGATAGTTGCTGAGTTTGACAGGAGAAGGAAGATCATAGTAGAAGGACTCAACAGCATTAAGGGATTTAATTGCTCAATGCCTGACGGCGCCTTTTATGCTTTCCCGAACATTACA
>JAUQWT010000259.1 GCA_030835005.1 Ignavibacteria bacterium
TTTGCCGCTGCTTCAACTATCCATTCAAAATTCTGCTCGCCAACTGAGTTTACATCAGCATCAGGGGCTGGATTGCAGAAATCAATTGCGTATGGAATGCCGTTTCTTAATGCAAGTTCAACAGTATTGAAATCATACCCAAGCGCGCGGTTGATCTTTAATACAGTATCAACAAGCATCTTATGTTTTGAGGGGTCTATTGGCGCGGCATCTTTTACATATCTTAAATGGTGGGGATTCCTCGGTTCATAAGGCATTACCCAAACATCCTGCCTATCCAGACAGTATATGCGGTAGTATTCATCAAAAATAATTTCTTCCTGCAGCATCATAACAAGCTGCTGGGTCTCATTGTAAGCCTTGAAAAACTCATCAATATTGCTGACCTTATAAACGCTCTTCCATCCGCCGCCGGCATGAGGTTTGAAATATGCCGGGTAGCCAATGTAACTGAATATGCCTTCCCAGTCAAGCGGGAAAGCAAGATTGCGGAATGAATTGTGTTTTGTATCTGGTGGAAGCTGGTTTGAAGGTAGTATAACAGTTTTGGGAACGGGCACACCTATTTTTGTCATTAATGCATTGTTAAAGAATTTTTCGTCGGCGCTCCACCAGAAAGGATTATTGATCACTGCCGTGCCGCTTGATGCTGCATTTTTTAAATATGCACGGTAGAACGGTACGTCCTGTGAAATCCTGTCTATTATAACGTGATACTTGAGCGGCTCGCCCTGAATGACCTTATCTATTAATACCTGCTCGGCAACAATATCAGCATTCATTTCCTTTGCCTTGTGGTTTACTCTATCAATAAAAGCCTGCGGGAAAGTATTTTCCTGCCCGAATAAAATTCCGATTCTTTTCATTAATTATTATGACCCCTTAATTTATATTACTTTTCTAAAATCATGCCAATTTTGCTCAAAAATAAAGGTTTTTGCGGTTTTTGCTTGCTATAATTATGCAATTTACGAAAAATTTAGGAAAAATTAAAGGCAGGGATTGCTTGCCTTTGATGAAGAGAATATGTTATATGATTTACTTCAGCAAAATCATCTTTTTTGTTTCTACATATTCACCTGCAAACAATTTATAAAAGTATACACCCGATGCCAAACCATTGCCATCAAAAATAATTTCGTAACTTCCGGGTTTCATCGTTTGGTTTACAAGTGTTCTGACAAGCCTGCCGGATATATCGTAAACATAAAGCTTTGTGTCAAAGGCATGCCTCCCGCCTACATTAGGAATTGAAAACTTGATCTTTGTTGACGGGTTAAACGGATTAGGATAATTCTGCCCAAGGGTAAACTCTTTGGGTATTTCATTTCCGGTTTGAGTAATGCCGATCGGGCTTTCAACAAGTTTTCTCTGGTAAACGCCGTTACCATGAGTTGCAGCGCGGAGCATGCGGTTAGGTTCAACAATCTTCAGATCAAACACCATTGCATATGGCATGCCTGTCCTGAATTCAAACCACGTATTGCCGCCGGTCGTTGAAACAAACACGCCAAGATCATTGCCTGCATAAACATTCTGCGGATAAAGCGGGTCTATGCAAACCGATTGATGCGGAACGTCAGGAAGATTTCCGGAAATATCCTGCCAATTTGTGCCCGAGTTAGTAGTTTTGTAAATATGCCCTGTGCCGAATCCCCCAAAAGCAGCGTAAACATTCCCCGAATTGAACGGATCAATATGAATATCGGTAACATACCGGTTTGGGATCTGCCCCCCGGATACGTCTGTTAATGTACTGCCAACCAGCCGGAAGATTCTGGCTGTTCCGCCGGGTAACTGGACTGAAGTACCAACGTAAACAACATTCGGATCCGTTGAGGAAACATCCATCGATAGCGCCTTATAACCAAGAGAACCCATATTTTGCCATGCGCTTCCGCTGTTTGTAGATTTGTACAAATTCATTCCGCCGGCATAAATTACCTGCGGATTTGACTGTGAAAGCACATATGGCGCACTAAAGCAGTATTGTGAACCTGAACCGCTTGAAGGCGGACCGGCCGAGATGAAATTATACATTGCTCCGTCACCGGACCGCTTGATAGAGGCATATGTATAAGAAATGTACGCAATGCTGTTATTCTCAGAATTGATCGCACACCAGAAACCATCACCGCCGTAAACTTTGCGCCATGAGTTTGTGCCTTCATATCTTGCAGTGGCATTATCCTGCAGTCCGCCAAGCGAGAAATTGCTGTCGGTCATTGAGTTTGCAAATCCGTTATAGAACTGAGTGGTCTGGTATCCTCCGTTGCAGCCAAAATACGAGGTCCCGAAATCATTGCTTCTGAAAAGTCCGCCATCTGTTGCAATATAAAGCTTGTTAGCATCTTTATAATTTGATATTATCCCATGATGATCTGCGTGTGCATAATCGGGGCTGGAGCCTTCTACTCCCCCCGGAGGCACAACCTGGCCAATCAGCCAGGCAGACCAGTCTGAAACAGAACTTAAGTTAGAGCCGCCCGTTGTAGAGCGGTACAGGTCAACTCCGCCAACTATTACTTTTGTTGAATCATCATCTTTGATAAAAAGCGGATTGGTGTACCATCCCTGTGAACCGAGGTAGTTTGAGCTTGTCCCGGGCAAAAGAGACCAAGAGGCGCCTGCATCTGTACTTAAGTATAAGCCAAGAGATGAAAAATCATTTGCAACGCTTGCTATTAACCTGTTTGGATTAGGTTTGTATAATTCAATCTGTGTTTTGCCGGTCCATGTTACCGGGAGTCCCCCCGTAAGTTTTGTCCAGTTCAAGCCGCTGTTAGTTGATTTATAAATCCCTACGTTTGCATTCGGAATATTGTTACTCAGGTTTCCAATTGATGTATAAAGTATGCTGGTATCATTGGGATTTATCTCAAGATCAACAGCCATAAGATAGTTAAGCTGCTGGAACCATGTCGCGCCGGCGTCAACAGATTTCCAGATACCCTCGCTTGTTGCAGCATAAAGAACATTGTGATTCTTTGGATTAAAAATAACTTTCCATACTCCTCGCTGGCTGCTGTATGACCAGTCAAGAGACTTCGTCCATGCTGCACCGCCGTTTGTGGTCTTTAAAATTCCAATTCCATACATGCCCCTTGTTACCCTGATATCAACCGCCTGATAAGAATATTGCGAGCCGTAATTTTCACCTGTGCCAATGTACATTATGTTCGGGTTCAGGGAATCAATAATTATAGAGCTAACTGCAAGAGAAGGATATCCTGTTTCAACATAACTCCACGCTGTTGCTCCCATTCCGCCTGAAATTGATTTCCACAAGCCTCCTGATGCAGCGCCCATGAAGATGATAGATGTATCAGTTGGATGGAGTGCAAGAGAAAGAGTTCTTCCCCCGATATTATTTGGCCCAATGGATTGCCACGAATCAATACTAAGGCCTTCGCCGCGAGGAAGCTCCTGCATGCTATTTTTAGTATGCTCAAACGCTGCGAAGAATTTATCCTGCGGAATGTCTTTTTCAGGGTATGC
>JAUQWT010000260.1 GCA_030835005.1 Ignavibacteria bacterium
ACACGGGCGGCATTCTTTATAATTCAGAGGAATGTATTTAGACCAAAGTTTATTTCCTGAGAGTTCAAATTTAGCAAGCTCGCCGTCACTTGAACTTGTATCCAGTAAATACAGGTAGCCATCTGTTCCGATCTTCAGAAAAGTAAAGACCTGGTTTATACGTTTTGGCAGGCTTTTTATATCTTTAACATAAGGCGCATATTCACCATCACCTTCGGGAATGACATCTCCGATCCCGGTGGAAAAAAGTCCGAGTTTTTTTGCTGACCATAGCTCTATTCTTTCGCCCTTTTCATTAAACCTGGCAAAAGTATTGTTTATTAAGGCAAGCAGAGTTCCATCAGGGTATGGGATAAGCCTTTTACATCCCTTCATATTCAGGCGGGACCTGTCTTTGCTGCCCTCGAGTTTGGATATTGTTGAACCGTCCTTTGAAGATAATTTGAGAAGTGAATGTTTGTTCAGGTCCCAAAGATACAGATTGCCGTCTGCTGAAATTTCAAGCCCGGAATGTTCATGGCTGTACTTCAGTCCCTTACGCACCCATCTTGTGTTAAGGTCTTTATCTATTGACCATACTATGAAATCCTCTTCATCATCAACGGCAGATGCGAAATAAGTATTGCCCTGCTTATCAGATACCATGTCCGAAAGGTAATACCACTCAGGCATTTTGCCTTCAAACGGAACTGCATTATCATCAACAACCATATACCAGCGGGATACTTCCTTAACGGGATGCAGGCGGAACCACAGATCATCGGGCAGGTAAATTTGCGAGCTGCAGAATTTGCATGATATCATTCTATCGGTGCCATCTATTTCCAGATTCCCGGCGCAGGATGGGCAGGTAAATAAAACAGGTTTAGATGCTGCGGGGAGTTTCCCGGGCTCTGGATTGAATTTTAACTGATCATCATCTTCACCGGCAAGATATTTGACCTGCATGAAGCAAGATGAAACAAGCTCAGACGGTTTGCGGACAAAAATCTCATTTGAGCATTTACTGCAAATAGCTTTCCCACTGGCAGAGAATTCTTCCAGCTTTGAGATATCAATCGGAGTCTTGCAATTCCCGCAACGCGGGTCCTGCCTGCCGTATGTGAGGTGATAAGTATATTCACCCTGCATAATTGTTGATGGCTGGCCTTCGCCTGGCTTAAAATCGGGGGCTTCTTTGAGTGCATCTTCAAGCAGGTTTTTAAGATTTTCCTGTGCAAATGTATTGTATTTATTGCACGAAGGGCAAAGGATCTTATCTGTGAAAGCATTTATCATAATGGGAGAACTGCAATGCTTACACGTCGTTTTTAACTCAAAGCAAATTCCTATCATAATAAATTCTGAATAGATTTTATGTTTATTGTCTAAATCCGGCTATTTGCTGAACAAGGGGTTGTTGAAAATCCCTTTGGGACAACCCCTTGTTCGTAACTTCATTCATAAATAAAACGATTCAAAGAATCAAAGTTTCACGCAAACATTTTTTGCTTCGGTGAAGAATCTTAGTGCTTCCATACCGCCTTCGCGGCCAACTCCTGAAGATTTCATTCCGCCAAACGGCGTGCGAAGGTCGCGAATCATCCAGCAGTTTATCCACACTATTCCGGCCTGAATCTTTGAAGCCATCTTGTGCGCGCGCGATAGATTTTCAGTCCATATAATTGAAGCCAGTCCATACTCCGTGCTGTTAGCCATCATAAGCACCTCTTCTTCGGTTTCAAACGGAATGAGCGTAACTACAGGCCCGAATATTTCTTCCTGATTTGTTCTGCAGCTATATGGCAGCCCTTCAATAATCGTGGGTTCTATGAACCATCCGCTCTTGCATCTTCCTTCAAGCTCAACTTTATTACCGCCGGTTAAAATAGTGCCGCCTTCATCTTTGGCAAGCTGAATGTATGAAAGTATTTTCTCCATGTGTTCCATAGAAACAATAGCGCCCTGGTCAGTATCCGCCTGCAGGGGGTCGCCGACTTTAAGTAATCTCGTTTGTTCAACAAAATCCTTCTTGAACTTTTCGTAAATTGGTTTTTCAATGAATATCCTTGAGCCGCAAAGACAAATCTCGCCCTGGTTGCGGAATGATGAAAGAAGCGTTGTGCCGAGCATCTTTTCGTAATTGCAGTCAGCAAAAATTATGTTGGGATTCTTTCCTCCAAGCTCAAGCGAGAGTTTCTTGAACATCGGCGCTGCAACTGATGCGATCTCTTTGCCTGTTTTTGTTCCGCCTGTGAAAGTAATTGCTTTTATACCCGGGTGTTTTACAATTGCACTGCCGACTTTGCCGCCGTAACCGTGAACAATATTCAACACTCCGGCAGGCAGACCGGCTTCAATGCATGCTTCTGCAAGTAAGTGGGCTGTCATTGGAGTGATCTCAGAGGGTTTGGCAACAACGCAATTGCCAGTTATTAAGGCAGGTGCGATCTTCCACGTAAACAGGTATAGCGGCAAATTCCATGGAGATATTGCGCCAACTACACCAATGGGAGAGCGAAGTGTATAATTAATAGCCGTATCTTCCATCTGGTGAGATTCACCTGCGAAT
>JAUQWT010000028.1 GCA_030835005.1 Ignavibacteria bacterium
GCATATGTCATATTAGCATCATTTCTGTAGAATCCTTCGTTTGTTAAGATTGAATCATAAGTCAAGAATCCCGTTTTCTGCAAGTAGTAGCCAAGATCGGTGACAACTCTAGGTGCCATACCTCCCCTGCCGCCCATTGCAACGGCAAATCCTTCCATGAAAAAAGGCGAAGTGTACAATCCCAAATTCTTAAGCTTATAATTGATTAGAATATGAGCAACTTCATGAAAATGCGTTTGGTATGATGTTACAACTTCATCAGTACCAAGCATTGCAATGCCTTTTGCACTGAAACCCGTAATATTTTTCACTTCATTCTCATCTGCACAAAAGATGTAACCTATCTTTTCCTTTTCTAGTATTCGTTTTTCAGAAATAGTGTAACCAAGGGTATCTGCTACCATATCAACAAACTGGTCAAGCCGCTTAATGCAGTAATCGTTGAAGTATTTGGGTTCCTGAATTCTGAATGCAAAGTATTTGCTCTCTTTCTTCAACCAGTTGCGAGAAATGTATGTTGATGATGTCACGAAGCCATCATCAAAGTAGAATACTTTGCTGTAATTCGCATCCGGTACTTTGAAAGTTATTTCGACGTAAGAGTCTTCAATAGGTTTTTCTGTTAACTCGTATATGTGCTTTCCGTTTTTAATGCCTGCTTTAATTTCTTCGGGAATATCGTTGCCGATGAGGAACTTATTCTTTACTCCATTGTATTGAATGCCAAGCCTTCGGCTATTTTCAAGCTCACCCTTATTAACATAATCTGTAATTTCTGGTTTATCGTATATCAGGGCATCAATGAATTTGTTAGATGCTGATTGAGATTGGACAATTTGCGGTAATAATAATAATAGCCCAATTACGAGATCAGGAATGAAATATTCTATAAATCTGAAGTGATAAGTTTTGTACTTAATAAGAAATTCGTGTCAATTAGTGAAATTCGTGGCAATTAGTGAAATTCGAGGCTAAATGTTTTCGTGGCGCGAGGAAACTACCCCAGCCACATGGTTCTATCAAGCGAGCGGTACTGGATCGCTTCGCTTATATGAGATGAGTTAATGTTTTCATCGCCTGCTAGATCTGCAATTGTACGCGCGACTTTCAAAATCCTGTCATAAGCCCTTGCCGATAGCCCGAGCTTTGTAATTGCCATTTTCATCAGTTCTTCGCTTGCGGAATCGATTTTGCAAAACTCGCGGATATCTTTTGACTGCATATCAGCATTACAAAAAATATTCTTCTTTTCAACAAACCTGCCGAGTTGAATTTCTCTCGCCTTAATGACGCGTCCTCTGATAACGTTTGAAGGTTCGCCCTGCTCAGATGAAGAGAGCTCCTTATACTTTACTGCCTGCACCTGAATATGAATATCAATTCTATCAAGCAGCGGACCGGAGATCTTTGAAATATATCTTTGTATTTGCTGCGGCTGGCACTGACATTCCTGGTTTGGATTGCCAAAGTTTCCGCACGGGCATGGATTCATAGCCGAGGCAAGCATGAAATTACAGGGATAGTCAACGGTTATTTTGGAACGTGAAATTGTGACTCTCCCGTCTTCCATGGGCTGGCGCATTACTTCAAGAGCATTCTTTTTGAATTCCGGGAGTTCATCTAAAAATAGTACTCCATGATGAGCAAAAGAAATCTCGCCTGGTTTTGCATTAGGCCCGCCGCCAACAAGTGCAACATCACTGATTGTATGGTGAGGCGATCTGTAAGGCCTGATAGATACAAGAGCAGTATTTGATGGAAGCAGTCCCGCAACTGAATGTATCTTTGTTGTCTCAAGGGCTTCATCAAACGTCATTGGCGGCAGCACAGTAGGAATACGTTTGGCGAGCATCGTTTTTCCCGAACCCGGAGGACCAACCATAATGATATTATGTCCGCCTGCTGCAGCAACTTCAAGCGCGCGTTTCACTTCGTGCTGTCCCTTCACATCGGCAAAATCAACAATGCTCTTTTGTTCTATATTAAAGATTTCCTTTAGATCAACTCTGAATGGTTCAAGTCCCCCGCCGTTATCCAGAAATTCGACCACTTCCTGCAAAGTGCCAAGCGGGTGAACATCAATTCCTTCTACCATAGCCGCTTCGCGTGCATTTTCTTCCGGAACTATTATTCCTTTGAAGCCGTTCTTTCTGGATTCAATTGTTATGGGTAAGATACCTTTAACAGGCCGGAGTTTTCCGTCAAGTGAAAGCTCACCCACAAAAACATAATCCTTAAGCATATCCGGTTTTACCTGCCCGGTTTCGCAAAGAATCCCAAGGGCAATGGGGAGATCAAATCCGCTTCCTTCTTTCCTAATATCTGCCGGAGCAAGATTTACAGTAACTTTCTGAGTTGGAAAATGATAAAATGAATTCTTAATAGCTGCAAGTACGCGCTCTGCCGCTTCCTTAATTGCACTATCGGGCAACCCCACAATTACAACTTTAGGCAGGACCTTCTCAAGGTGCGTTTCGATTGTTACCATAAAGGCATTAACGCCTATTGTTGTGGAGCCTATTACAGATGATATCATATTAACTCAATTTATAAGAGTTTTAAAAAATTTGGTATTCAATATTTAGTGTACTAAAATTCAATTTATTAGAATAATTTTTGCAGCCTTATTTGTTCAATATCCTTTTCGCTAAGTTTTGCATCCAGCAGAGTAGTGTTATCATATACACTTGTTTCAACCTTATCAATCAGTCTGATTATCGGTGAGGGAGACTTCCCAGTAAATGTCGAAGAGAGCTTGGCCAGCGCAATGACGGCCTCCATCCGGTTTTTCAGCTCAACGGCTGAGTTTTCATCTTCACATTCATTTTGCATAACAATTTCAAGCTGGTCTGTCATTTTAAGCGAAAATGATACGGACTTGATCTTTTTGTAAACTGTGTAAAGCTCGTTTTGATCTTCTGACTGCGTTGTATCCGGCATCATTCTTTCTTCACTATGCGTACTATCACTGCCTCCGGGTGATTTGTTCTTTTTGAATTTATTCATATCCGAAAAGTTCTCAAAGATCCCGCGAATAAAAAGCTTCTGGTCAGAGATCATCCACAAATTCTCTTTATACTTTATCCTTTCGATCTCTTTCATCGCATCTGCATCTGTAAGCAGTCCCGCATTTGATGTATCGGTAACTGAAAATGTCTTTTCGATCTGTTTTAAGTAATTGCTTGCGCAGACGGTAAAATCATCCTTAAAATAGAAATTAAAATTGGTCTCAAGTTGTTTATAAACCGTAACTCCGCCCGGGTACTCTATTCTTGTGTAAAGTGTATCGCCTGCCACATAATCATTAACCCGCTTCTTATCAAAAGTACCCTTTATTACAAGGGCATTATCGCCTATCCATGAATTCGAGAAGTATAGTTCATCAATTCCACTTGTGATACTGACACCCGTTGCCTGTTTCAACAGGTTTAAGAAGCTGCCGAAATTCCTTTCAGAATTGAAAAGAGAATCGGATATGAATTTATTCCAAAAATCCGTATCCCGCATTTTTTTGAAATTGAAATACATCACAAATTGCGGATCGCTTTGCAGCAGTGCAAGATTTTGTTTTACTTTAAGCGGTAAGGGATCAGGATCAAGCTTCTTGGAGCAATTAACAATAAACAATGAGCAACAGGCAATTATGGTAATGTAAAAAACAATACTCTTTAGTGAGCTTCTATTGTTCATTGTCAATTGATAATTGTTAATTGACTTAATAGTCTTTCTTAGAGAAATAATATACCGAGTATGACATCAACACAGCACAGAATATAAGCGATGATATTACAGCCATCCACGCAGGCTCAATTGATGTTAAGCCCATCTCATTTTGAGTAATTGTACTTTTCCACATTGCGATATTATCCCCGGAGATCATTGCATTAGTTACGTCCTTTATCTCTCCCGGCTTCGGGAAAATGTAATACAAGAAGTTGAACACGAATTGAACAGATTCATTCTTAACAAAAGTGAAGATTACTGACTCTCTGATGGAAAGCACGGGGCAGAGAACAAATATCATGAAGAAGTTAATCAGTATTGATATTACTGAGCTATTTGTAAGCAGTCCGATGAGTACTGTTATGCTGTACATCACGGCAAAAGCCAATGTCAACGAAAGAATCGAGCTCAAAAATGCCGGGCTCCAGTAACCTGATTTAAGCGAGAGTATCAACCAGATGGAACCTATTAGGAATACCATGCTTACTGCAACAAACAAAACTGCACCAAGGAATTTTGACATTAGTATTGTGAATCTCGAAATCGGCTTTGATATCAAAAGGTCGATAGTTCCCTTTTCAAGCATTGAGGGAATAAAAGATGATGTTGATATCAGCGAAAAGAATAATATCAGATTGAAAGAAAGTGATAAGAATCCGGTTTCAACTGAAATGATCACCTGTTTGATATCAGCAAATGAGACTATTCCTTCAACTGCATCCAGATTAACTGCAAAAAGCATAATAAGCACAACTATTGCATAGAAAATATAATATCCTATGAATATTTTTTTTGCCAGTGCTTCGCGAAAAGTATTTTTTATTATTGTCAGCATTAGTTGGTATTATCCTTCTTTATTACGTTGATAAAGAGTTCCTCAAGAGTACTGGTCTTTTGGTTGATCGTCTGAATCCTGATTTTCTCTGCCCTTAACATGTCGATTATACCATTGATCTTATCAATTCCAGCTTCGGAATTTATCTCATTTTCACCAATGCCTGCATTCGGATCAATTGCTACAACTTTCTGTTTGACATTCATAGTAATAGGTTCTAGTGTATGAATTGCGAAAATATTCTCAGCTTTTGTCAGGTCTTCAACGTTGCCTTCCTTAATCAAATCGCCTTTATTCAAAATGGCTACCCTGTCGCAGATCATTTCAACCTCTGATAGTAAGTGTGAATTAAGGAAAATGGTTTTCCCGCGTGATTTAATTTCATTTAAAATATCGCGAATTTCTTTCCTGCCGATTGGATCAACGCCGTCTGTAGGTTCATCTAAGAAAATCAAATCAGGATCGCTTAGCATTGATTGTGCAAGCCCCAGCTTTTGCATCATTCCCTTTGAATATTTCTTTATCCTTGTCTTACGCCATTGCGTCAGATTCATCATACCAAGCATTTCGTCAATTCTCTTGGCCATACTGGCATCATCTCTCATGCCTGAAAGCTGTCCGTAATAAGATAAAACCTGTTCTCCGGTTAAATAGCTGGGAAATTTATGGTTTTCCGGCAGGTAGCCAACTTTTGTTTTAGCCTTGTAGTTCTTTACGTCCGTGCCGAATAGCTTTGCGTCTCCCCGTGTGGGGAAGGTAATCGCAAGCAGCATTTTTATGAGTGTAGTCTTTCCTGCGCCGTTAGGCCCCAGCAAGCCAAAGATCTCACCCTGTTCGACCTTAAATGTAAAGTCATTCAGCGCATTTACCTTTTGCTTGGAAAACTTCGCCGTGTATTCTTTCGATAGATTCTGTGTTTCAATTACATGCATATAGTTTTACTTTTTCTTCGTAAATTCTTTCATTAGAAAATCAAACTCACCTTTTGAGACTACTTCGGGCTTTTCTTTTGATTCGTGGTAAGCGTCCATCCGCTCTATTCTTCTATCCTTTACTTCTCCCCAGAAGCTTTCGGATGTCATTATCCTGCTTCCGCACTCTTTTGCGAAATTGGATATTTCTCTGTCTGAAGAAACAATTTTAAGAAGCTTTGGATTTCTTGCTTTATCAACAAGGTGTTTAATAAGCGCATCTGCATGTCCGTAATCGGGGCCAACATCCGTTTTTGAAAATTTTACTTCGATATTCTGGTTATGTGTATTTTTGCCATATCCATCGAATACCAGAATGCATTTGATACCTCTGCCGAAGTAATGGCCGTGAAGCTTGGAAACCATCGTATCAACGCAAATATCCTGCGACTGGGCCAGAAGAATCCTCAGCTCAGTTACTTTATGCATCAGGTTATATGCGTCAATTATTATTGTTTCCATATTACATTATTACAATTCACTATTTCACTAACTCGCCATTCCACTATTTATCATCATGGCTTGTTTCTGTACATCAGCCTCGGGAACGGGATTGATTCTCTTACATGGTCAATCTTACATAGCCAGCAGACAACTCTTTCAATTCCCATACCGAATCCTGAGTGCGGCACACTGCCGAACCTTCTGAGATCCAGATACCATTGAAACGCATCTATTGGCAGATTATGTTCCTTAATCCTTGAAGTTAATAATTCCAGGTCATCTTCACGCTCGCTGCCCCCTACAATTTCGCCGTAGCCTTCGGGAGCAAGTACATCAACACCCCTTACGATCTTTGGATTATCCGGGTCGCGCTTCATGTAAAATGCTTTTGCTTCGCTGGGCCAGCCATAAACCATCACGGGCCTATCATAATCTTCAACAACTGCTTCTTCATGCGGAGCGCCGAAATCTTCGCCCCAGGGGAACGGCCTTATCTCTTCTTCGCCGCCATCGGATTTCTTGCGGATGAGCGGAACATTCTTTTTGTTTATTATATCCACCGCTTCATCATAGGTAATTCGCGGGAACGGTTTTTTCACAGCTTCAAGTTTGGATATATCACGCTCAAGCACTGCAAGCTCTTTTGCACGGTTCTTGATAACACGCTCTACGATATATACAATAAAATCCTCAATGAGATCCATGTTATCATAAATATCATAAAAAGCCATCTCGGGCTCAATCATCCAGAACTCGGTTAAGTGTCTGCGTGTTTTAGACTTCTCGGCGCGGAATGTCGGGCCAAAATCATAAACTTTTCCAAAAGCCATTGCTCCGGCTTCTGCATAAAGCTGTCCTGTTTGTGCAAGATAAACCTTGCCAAGATCAAAATATTCTGATGAAAAGAGCGTTGTTGTTCCCTCTGCCGCATTTGGTGTGAAAATAGGTGAATCAAAAAGAGTGAAGCCGTTATCGTACATGTAGTCGCGGCATGCTTTGATTATTTCTTCGCGAATTTTTAAGATAGCGAACTGCTTTGGCGAGCGTACCCATAAATGCCTGTGGTCTGCGAGGAATTCAACTCCATGATCTTTAGGTGTTATTGGATATGGCTCAGCTATCTGAACGATCTGCAAATCCTTTACCTGGAGCTCGTATTCATCTTTCTTGGGATGTTTAGCAACTATACCGGTAACAATAAGTGAAGATTCCTGTGTAAGCTTACCAAAATCTTCCCATACTTTTTCAGATACTTCTTTTTGTGATACAACCCCTTGTATTATGCCGCTTCCGTCACGGAACTGCGGAAACATGAGTTTACCAGACGTGCGTATGTTGTAAAGCCAACCGTTCAATGTTACTTCCTGCCCTACATAATCAGCAATTTTATCAATGTAATAGCGTTTTTTCAACTTTTCTCCCTAAAAGACCTAATTTGCTTGATAAAACCGAAAGTTACCTAATTTTTGGAGTTCATACAATGAAATAAAAGTAAGACCTGAAAAGTAAAAAGGCAGAAAGAAAATTTTCCTTCTGCCTCATAAATCAATATCTTACTTGAAACTTTCAGTCTGAAATCCGCAATCCCAAATCCGAAATCACTTCTTGACCGGTCTCCTCACAACATAACTGCCGCTTATCTTATACTTTCCATATATAACGTTGTTTTTGATATTATCCCCGTTATCCTTTTGGCTTGTGCCTGCCCACCATGCCATGCAGTATGTATCTTTCTTACTTTTGACCAGAGATTCAAATATTATCACGTGGCCCTTCCACACGATAAGATCACCCTTTTTCGCAGACGAAATATCCTGAACACCAATTACGGGCAAAATGTCCTTAAAATTATCTGTATTAACAAGGTCGCGGCATAAAGCGTTTTCAGTCGGCGTCTTGAATCCCGATTTATACAAAACGTTGAGAGCAAAAATGTTACACTTAGTCGAACCTTTCAGTAATGCGAGGCGGTTATTAAGCCAGTAAAGATAGGTAGTATCTTTTTTGGGAGAGTACATCTCCCGTTCACGCTCTGTTTTGGCAATTGTCATGATCTTCGCACCGTCAGCTTCGCCAACATCTTCAATTTCAGTTACTTCTTTATTCTCTTCCTTATTTTCCTCAGTTGTTTCGGTTGTTTCTTTATCATCCTCTTCAGTACGTGAAGCTGGGAAGCAACCAGTTAGATAAAGACTGAGTGAAACAAGTAATGCTAAATATAGTAATTTTCTGTTTTTCATAACCCATATATTTATATAAGCTATGCTAAAATAACCTAATGTTACTATTTAAACAAATGATTTTTATACCGTGAATGGGGGATTATTGGAGACTACCTGAAAATACTAAAATAGCACTAAAACTAACGATAATCCAAAAGAAATTATTCAACCAATGGCAAAAATGCCTTCAGGAAGTCATCCGGACTGCGGTTTGATTGGGTATTATAGAAGACAATTGCTGTAGTATTGGTTGCCGGTGAATGGACAGAAATATTGTGGAATCCGGGATATGAACCGTTATGTCCGTAGTAACCCGTACCAACTTCAAAAATCCCGAAGCCGTATTTAATGCCGGGCTTATCAAGTCCCCACTTCAATCTGTCTTCCTGCGTTTCTTTACTTAAAAGTGTCCCCTCTGTCAAAGCTTTAAGATATATCTTAAGATCAGCAAGAGATGAAACAATTGCACCTGCTGCCCAAGCCCATGAGGGATCATATTTTTCCGTCACGTCAACCAGCGGATAGACCCAGGTATTATCATCTTCATCATAGCCGCGAGGGAAAACTCCCGATATTTCAGGTACTGCAGGAAAATCAGTTTCCTTCATTCCAAGTTTATCAATGATACGCACTTTGATCTCGTTTGCAAGAGTGTTACCTGTCAATTTTTCAATTATCAGGCCAAGCATAATTGTATTAGTATTGCTGTAATGCCATCCTTTTCCGGGTTCAAAGTATGTTCCGTTCTTTACAGATATATCAATAAGTTCCTGTGGCGTCCATTTTTTAAGGGGCTGAGCAAGCATCATTTCATTAAAATCTGTTCCTTCGCTGTAATTTTTCAATCCGCTTGTCATATCGCCAAGCATACGTACTGTAATATTTTTAGCATTTGGCACGTCAGGGAAAAATCTTTCTATCGATTCATCAAGTTTCAATTTCTTTTCGTCAACAAGCTGCAATAATACAGTTGCTGTGAATGTCTTGGTCAGGCTCCCAATTCTGAACCGCATTTTCAGATCCATCGGCTCTTTGGTATCTATGTTTGCATGGCCTTTGGCTTTTTCGTAAATGACTTTATCTCCCCTGGTGATGCTGATAAGCATTCCGGGCTGGAGTGCGGACGTCAGCATTGAATCAGAATATGCTTCAATGAAAGATACCAATTTCTCATTTTGAGAATGAACCGAATCAGCCGTAAGTAATAATACAGTAAATAATATTGAACAGACTTTTTTCATATGATCTTTGAATAATTTGATCTGTAACAGCAAAATAAGAAACATTTTTTTTTAAGCCAAGCCGAAGATTTTGATACGCCCTTTTCAGAAAATAAAAAGCCATCCCGAGTTTCCGGAATGGCTTATTTTGCTTTAATGGAGAATATATGATATTAAAGCTATGGGTAATACAAGTTTTTTACTTTTGCCTTTTTATTTTTTACTTAATTACTTCTTGTCATCGTCAATCACTTCAAAGTCAGCGTTTTCTACTTTCTTATCTTCTCCGCTGCCTGCATCACTTTCAGTACTTCCTGTCTGGGAGCCTGCACCCGGCTGACCTTCTGCTCCCGGAGTGCCTGTCGCCTGGCTGTACATCTGTGTAGATGCTTCGTTCCATGCTGTATTAACAGCTTCCATCGAGGATTTGATCTCATCCGTGCTTGTGCCTTTAACTGATTCCTTCAGTCTGCCAAGCGCAGTTTCGATCTTCATCTTCAATTCAGGCGTAAGTTTCTCGCCGAATTCCTTAAGTTGTTTCTCGGTCTGGAATATCAAGCTATCTGCATGGTTCTTCGTATCCACCTCTTCGCGCTTGCGCTTATCATCGCCTTCATGTTCTTTTGCATCTTTTCTCATTTTCTCAATTTCAGCCTCTGAGAGTCCGCTTGAATGAGTGATCTTTATTGATTGCTCTTTGCCGGATGCTTTATCCTTTGCTGCAACGTGCAAGATCCCGTTCGCATCAATATCAAATGTCACTTCTATCTGCGGTATGCCGCGAGGTGCCGGCGGAATTCCGTCCAAATGAAATCTGCCAAGCGTGCGGTTATCATTTGCCATCGGGCGCTCTCCCTGCAGAATATGAATTTCTACTGAAGGCTGGTTATCTGCCGCAGTTGAATATACTTCCGTCTTTTTTGTCGGAATAGTGGTATTGGCATCTATCATCTTTGTCATTACTCCGCCAAGAGTTTCTATTCCAAGTGAAAGAGGTGTAACATCAAGCAGAAGTACATCTTTCACATCCCCTGTTAAAACGCCGCCCTGGATTGCCGCGCCAATGGCAACAACTTCATCAGGATTTACGCCTTTGTGCGGCTCTCTTTTAAAGAAGTTCTTAACTACTTCCTGTACTTTCGGAATCCTTGTTGATCCACCAACGAGAATCACTTCGTCAATCTGCTCAACCGAGTACCCTGAATCCTGAACTGCTTTTTTGACCGGTCCGATCGTTCTTTGTATCAGGTCATCAACAAGCTGCTCGAACTTAGCTCTTGTGATAGTCATATCAAGATGCTTTGGTCCGTCTGCTCCAACTGTAACGTAAGGCAGCTTAACATCGGCCTGCGTTTGTTGAGACAGATCGCATTTTACTCTTTCTGCTTCAACTTTGAGTCTTTGCAAAGCCATCGGGTCTTTCCTCAAGTCAATTCCCTCGGTTTTCTGGAATTCATCAGCCATGTAGTCCATAAGCCTCTGGTCAAAGTCATCACCACCTAAGTGTGTATCACCGTTGGTCGATTTAACTTCGAACAGGCCTTCGCCCAGTTCCAATATAGATATATCAAAAGTACCGCCTCCAAGATCATATACGGCTACTTTTTCATCTTTTTTCTTTTTATCAAGTCCGTATGCCAGCGCAGCTGCCGTAGGCTCGTTGATAATTCTCTTTACCTCAAGCCCTGCTATTTTACCTGCATCCGTTGTAGCTTGTCTTTGTGCATCGTTAAAATAAGCCGGCACTGTAATAACAGCTTCGGTTACTTTCTGTCCCAGGTAATCTTCTGCAGTTTGCTTCATTTTCTGAAGGATCATTGCAGAAATTTCGGGTGGTGAGTAAACCCTGTCGCCGATTTCAACTCTTGCAGTATCATTTTCGCCTTTTATGACTTTATATGATACCTTAGATGCTTCGTCTCTTATTTCATCAAATCTCCTGCCCATAAATCTCTTTATTGAGGAGACTGTGTTGTGCGGATTGGTTACAGATTGTCTCTTAGCTGCCTGCCCCACAAGGCGCTCTCCGCCTTTCGTGAATGCAACAACCGAAGGAGTTGTCCTGTGCCCTTCCGCGTTAGGAATTACAACAGGGTCATTGCCTTCCATTACGGCAACAACAGAGTTGGTGGTTCCTAAATCGATTCCGATAATTTTTCCCATAGTGTTTTTTTATTCCTTTCTTGAACTGCTCCTCATTTATTATCGTCTAAATGATTTGCACTATTATATCTTTGTTAAAATCGTTGTATCAAAAAACAAATTTTTTATCCGATACAAGCCTAAACAGCTCTTCTGAAAGTTTTAAACTTTTAAAGCTTTCTTCCGGATCTCCTTCAGCTTCAAGTACAAGTGAATCTTCTTTCAGAATTCTGGCCATGCAGTATATCTTTTCGGCTTCGGATCTTTTATCTGTGCTGAATACATATGCCACTCCTTCCGGACCCAGCGATTTTATATGCGAAAGTCCTAATCCCGTTATGCTTAGCGTTAATGCATCAAGCTCCATCTTCGCATCAGTGTAACTTCTTGTTTCCTTTAAAAGAACAACTCTTGCAATTACCCTGGCAAA
>JAUQWT010000029.1 GCA_030835005.1 Ignavibacteria bacterium
GACGGTTGCAATACCTTTAAGCGGAATGAAAGAAATGATAAGCGCAAACGGGCCGATTGGCGAACTGATAAAATGAAAAAACTTTTTTTAATTCCGGTACTTTTGATTCTCTCGCAAATAGTATTTGCGCAAAGCGATACTGCTGCGCTGATATTTGATGAACCGTATAACGTCGAACTTCCCAGGAATTTCAGAAGATCGGATATGGGCTTTGTGAGGAACTACACAGTAATGCCGGATTCAACGGGGCTTTCGTCACTGCATATTTCAGGCAGCGCGGAGTTCAATGATCTAAACCTGCCTGTTATACTAAAGGATGTAAACCATTTTCCATTTATTGATATTGACTTAAGACAGGAGACACACGGTTTTGTGAATGGGATGTCAGTCAGCTGGTACGGCAAGTATGACTGGGCAGATACAGCGCTTAGCCGGGAACAGGTAATTGCGCTTGAAAAGCGAAAGCTTGACAGTCTTTACAAGACCAGGATAATCAAAGTCACTCATGTTTTACAGAAAAATAAGGCAGACGACACTTTCGAAAAGATCCGTGATACAACCTTTACTGTGATAAGCGCGATGACTGAAGAAGAGCTTGCAAAGAAAAATGAAATTAGTTATTTCCGCATCACGGCAACTGATCATAGACAGCCAACCGTGCAGGATGTTGATCTGTTTATAGATTACATTACCAGGATAGAAAATGAGCCGTGGATACATTTTCACTGTCATGCAGGTGACGGCAGGACGACAACGTTCATGGTGATGTTTGATATGATGCATAATGCCGCCAGAGTTAGCTTTGAGGATATTGTTGCGCGGCAGTATCTTATCGGCGGTATAGATCTAACAAAGGATGATGATTTTCCTTCGTGGGATAAGCTGTATGCAATAGAGCGGACAGCATTTTTAAAGGATTTTTACAATTACTGCAAGAGCAACGCTGATAATTATAAAACGAAGTATTCTGATTGGCTGAGGAAGTGATGATAATGATGATCGCCCAGTCTCCTTTTCTTTGAAAGGCCTTAGACAATTTTGTGAATGGATCCTTCATTCGCTTCGCTCTTTCAGGATGACAAGAAAGGCTCGTGTCCAGGGATAATCCCGCGCTCAGCGTACATTTGTTTTAAGACGGGAAGATATTTCTTCATAGATAGCGCAAAGATGAATCCGCTCGCAATAGTCAGCACTCCTACAATAATAATAGTTACTTCCATTCCGATGTACTTGGCAAGGTAGCCGAATATCATAATTACAATTGACATTACTCCCCAGTTGAATGATGTATTCACTCCAAGAACTCTGCCGCGTTTTGATTCTTCGGTCAGCATTTGAAGCACTGTGTTATTAATACCCATTGCAGCAATGAAGGCAAAGTCAACACCCATTGCAAAGATGAATGTTGTGATCATTGATCTTGATAAAGCAATGCCGGTAATGCTTAACCCTGAAATGAAAGCGCAAATAATAAGGAAGCGGAGAATATTCTTTGTTGATTTGCGGCGACTCATATATATGCCTGATGCGAGTCCCCCAATTGCTCCGGCAAGATAGAGCATTCCAAGATCTTTCGATCCGCCTTTTAAGAAATCACTGTCAATTATGGGGAGCTGAAAAGTTACGAAACCGAACACTACGCTTATCATAGTAGAAATAAGCACAACTGCCAGAAGCGGTTTATAATGAAATACATATTTGATGCCCGTCACAAACTGTGTTTTTACTGAATCACTTTGCAGGTTGATCTCCTGCGGCGGTTTCTTGACCAGTATTATGGAGGTAAGCGCAATAAGGTTGGCAAGTAATGCTCCGGCAAAGGTTCCAACTGCCTGGAAAGCTGCAAAAATAAAACTGAAAGTTGATGAGGCGGCAACCTGGCCTATTTTTGCGTTAGATGCCGCAGCACCCATAACGCGCGGGAAGACCTGTTTATCGGTAACAAGATCTTTTACCAGACCGATCATAGAAGGATAGTTGAGGGCAAATACTGAACCAAGAGAGAATCCGAGCATGAGGATCAGCGGAAAATCTAATAGATTCGTGACAACAAGTATTATTGAAATTATTGTAACAAGTGTTAAGCCGATATTACATTTTATCACATTTTTTCTGCGGTCGTATTTATCAGCCAGCACGCCGCCATATATGCTGAAGAGAAGGAAGGGAAGATTCTGCGCGAACCCAATTGTACCGAGGGCTGCGGGCGAGCCTGTCATTTTGAAAGTTATCCAAGAAAGAGAGAAGAATGAAAGATAAACGCTGATAAAAACGTTAATATCGGTAAGAAAGTATAGTATGATATTTCTTTTAGCCTCAGGCTGCATGGAAATTTATTTTTAGTAGGGCAATATAATGAAAATTAAGTTTTGTTCTGATAAATAAATTGAAGTGACCACCCCTCGTTCGGCGATCGCCGAATTCTTCCCCTCCTTTAAAAAGGAGGGGAGCAAAGATCACAAAACCTGCAACAAGTATTCGCTTCGCTTATTCAGGTTGACAAGGACTATTTTATCATAGAGACTATTTCATCACTCAGGGGTTTGACTGCGCTGGAGTAATATTTTAGCAGAATGCCGTTTTCGTCTATGAGGTATTTGTTGAAATTCCATTTAGGCTGCTGGTCATTCCAACCGTTAAGGTCTTTACTTGTGAGCCATTTGTATATTGGATGCATATCATCACCAAGTACAGAGATCTTTTCAAACATAGGGTAAGTGACTTTATAGTTATCTGTGCAGAATTTTTTAATCTCTTCGTTTGTGCCTGGTTCCTGCTGGCCAAAGTTATTGGCAGGGAAACCAAGAATAACAAGCCTATCTTTATACTTTTCATAAAGCTTTTGAAGGTCTTCGTACTGCGGAGTGTAACCGCATTCAGAAGCTGTGTTAACAATCAGCACTTTCTTTCCTTTATATTGTGACAGGTCGGCATCAGCGCCATCAATTGTTTTGAGCTTTATAGTTGGATTTGCAGCAAGATATTCATAGAAGCCTGATTTATCGGAAGTCATAATATTATCCGGTTTTGATTTTACCTGCTTACATCCAAACAGGCTGAGCAGAGAGTATATTATTGTCATTAATAGGATTGATTTCGATTTCATGATGAGATAGTTTATTTACCGCTATAACAATACGTTTTCTATTTATGTTCTTTACATTTCATCAAATTACAATTGTATGTATTTATTCTTCAATAGCCCCGCTCTTCAGAGTCTGTCTCAAAACCAGTGGGACAGACATTCCTGCATGTCGAACACTACATTTATGTTTAATAATCACAGACAAGAATGTCTGTGCCACTGAAAAATGAAACTTATGAGACAATCTCTAAAGGCCGTAGCAACTCAAATATAAGCAAGTACTAAAAGCCATACTTCAAAAAACCGCCATCAACTGCCAGTACTTCGCCGGTTATATAAGAGGAGGCCGGCAGGGCAAGAAATGCAATTGCCGCGGCAACTTCATCTGGTTCACCGATACGCTTCATGGGTGTGCGGCTGCAGATTCTTTGCAGGAATTCATCGTTGGTTACATATTTAGAGGTCAATGGGGTGCGGATATACCAGGGCGCAACTGCGTTAACTCTGATGTTATCCTTAGCCCATTCCACAGAAAGATATCTTGTCAACTGGTCAATTGCCGCCTTTGTCATTGCATATGCAGCGCCTGTGCCAACGGAAGTTTGCGCCGCAACAGAAGTTACGTTTATTATTGACCCATGTCCGCTCTTTTTCAACATTGGATGGAACAAACGGCAGAACTCAAAGACGCTTGTCATATTAAGATCAACAAGTTCTTCGTAATCCGCTTTTGAACTGTCAAGTATCTGCTTGCGGTTATTTGTGCCTGCATTGTTAACAAGTATATCAAGCTTCCCCCAGTCGTTTGAGATCCTTTCAAAGAGTTTCTTCCTGTCTTTTTCAACAGTAACATCGCACTTCATTCCGCCCGTTCCGCGGAAATCTCTTGAGACGCGGAACACTTCTGCCCCAAGATATTCAAGTTCACCTGCGGCCGCTTTGCCGATACCTTTTGATGCTCCGGTCACAAGCGCTTTTTTTCCTTTTAAGCTCCAGTGGTCACTCATTTTTGTTGTGCATTTTCGTTGTGTGGATTTTTTAAAAATATATCTATTAACACTATCAATAAATGCAGAAAATTTGCATAGCGGGTTTCGTCATTACGGTTTCCGGACTGTTTCTGCAGGTGGGGTTATGCAAAAAAAATAAAAGATCTATTGAGACGACCCGCCGGGTCGTCTCTACAGAAACCAGGGTTGTATCAGGTCTGCACAAAGTGCCCCTTTGGGGAGGACCCTCTTGTATGGGCCGGCTTGACACGAGCCCAATGCTGAGGACAAGACCTCATATGAATATTTGAAGACTCTTGTGGAATTTTTAAATAACTGAAATTACTTCAATTATGAAAATTTGCAAATCAAAATTTTCATAAAGTACTGTTTTTGGTTTTTTGCAAAGAAACTCCCGGCATGTTGAACAAGTTTTTATCAGTAAGAAAGGAGATTTAAAAATGTTAAACAAAAAAATAAATCCATTTCGCTTAGCAGTTTTAATTCTTTTTACTGCTGTAAGTTTTTCGTTTGCAGGAAATCCTATGGCTGATCTGCACGCTTACTACGCAACGCTGCCGGCTGAAGAAAGGCCGCAGGCATCTGCTGATTATACTGTATATGAAAGCGTTTGGGAACGTATGTACTATCCATACGCTTCAATGGCAGTGCATCAATCAAGCAGTGAAAGCGCAATAAGTACGCTAATAATGTATGACAGACCTGCATTTCATTCGGGTTATGTTACATCACTGCCGGTTGAAATGGTTGAACAGAGTCCGAGGGAAAGAGCAATAACGAAGAAGATCGAAAAACCTGCAGTTGAAGAGAATTATCTGGTGGATATGATACCTGTGATTACTTCTTCTACAAGCATTGGTGTTCCGCCGCATGGTTATAATTACAGTATAGACAAATCCAGCAATATCCCAATCCGTGATTTTAGGGCGGATTACTGGCAGACAAAGTACTATAGAGATGAATTCCATAACCAGGATTCATACAGTAAGGCTTATAGTTATTACAATTACTATAAGTCTGATGAAGATCAATAGATCAAAGTAGATTTCTTTTGAATTATTGCTTGAGCGGATCGTATAGCGGGTTAGCAAATCAAGGGCAGAGGCTGAAAAGGCTTCTGCCCTTTTGTTTTGAGTATTTTATTGAACTGGGGCTAAAGCCCGTGTGTGGTATCACGGTTTCCCCCGCTCTAAAGAACGGGGCTATTCAAAAAAAAATTCAAAATACTACCCTGAAAAAGTTGAGTCTATTGCCTGCAAGTGCTAAACTCAATGAAAATTTATGTCCTCGAATGGCTCTATCAATATGGTTATCTTTGCGTTCGAATGACTTGAATCTTAAAGAGTGCGGCAGACAAGTCAGCCGCCTACTTGTTCTCCGTTAGAATAACAACAACGCCACCGGCACATTATAAAAATATTGAAAACCAGATCATTAAAGAAAAATAAGGTAAATGTTATCACGCTTGGCTGTTCAAAGAACATTTATGACAGCGAAGTGCTGATGGGCCAATTGCGCGCCAACGATATAATTGTTTCGCATGAAGATGATAATTCAGATGCGCCGGTTGTGATCATAAACACTTGCGGATTTATTGATAACGCTAAGCAGGAATCAATTAACACAATACTTCAGTGGGCTGATGCAAAAGAAAAAGGGCTGGTTGAAAAGGTCTATGTAACGGGCTGTTTGAGTGAGCGCTATAAGCCTGAACTTAAAAAA
>JAUQWT010000261.1 GCA_030835005.1 Ignavibacteria bacterium
AAGGAAGCCGGAGGCAAACGTATTTTTATCAAAAGTAAGATCTGATGATATGTACTATAATGATGCCCAGCTTATGATGGAAGAACTTGACGAGGCAAGTATAGGTAATGGACAGCACGGGCAGTTAAACGAAAACAATAAAGATACCGTTTTCATAAAAAAGGAGGTCACGGGAAAACCGGTTAAGAATGAAGATCCTGCAGACCCGACCAATCAGGCTGATCTTGAACTGACCAGAAAATTTGTTTCAGAAGCAGGGAGTTCAATATCACGATTTGAAAGCCTTTATCAAACTGCCAAAACGGCACCGCTTGGTACGAAGAGTGATTACAGCAAAAGCCTTGAATCAGTTAACAAAGAATTTAACAACCTGAAATATTCGGCGGTAAACAAAGATGCAGGTGTTCTGGAGCTGAAAAGCACGATAGGCCAGTGGATGAGCAAACGAATTGCATTTATCCGTCAGCTGATCATCGACAAAACGGTTACAGAAACAGGGACCTCTATAGCCTTAAGAGAAGAGGGTGACAGGCTTTATAGCGCTATGATGACTCAGTTGAATAAATCCAAGAAAAAATAGAGAGTTCTTTACTTTTCACTATTTAGCAGGATAGTGCGGTAATGATAACCATATATTGACTGAGTGATTGCTTCGGCAATCAATTTAGGTTTATGCAGCAAAGTCCAGAAGATCATCTTCCAGAAGTATGGCTTGCCTTTTTCAACTATTCCCATTAGCCATATTGATCTTGATATTGCTTTGATCATAGTGTTTATTGACATTCCGGAACCGTGTGCAAACTCTTTGTATTCTTTCAAAAAGATTATAATCCGGTTGTAATAATTCTTAGGACAATAAATTGTATCTAGTATTTTCTTATATCCTACTCTAAGAACTTCTTTATTCAGGACGGGAATGAAATTAAGCGTTGAGTCAGTGTTATTTCCAGTTGCTGCGCCGATAATTCGGCCTTCTTTCTTCAATTTCCTGTAGAGTTTTGTTTTCGGCAGGGCATGAAGCAAACCAACCATTGCAGTAACAATTCCGCTTGTTTGTATGAACTCTATCATTTTATCAAATGTCCCTGCGGTATCCGTGTCAAAACCTACTATGAAACCACCTTTAACTTCCAAACCGTTACGCTGCAGGAATTTAACTTTCTCTTTAAGATTTTTTCCGGTATTCTGAAATTTCCCGCATGACTTAAGAGATTCTTCTTCAGGTGTTTCTATTCCTACAAAGACCCCAGTGAAATTTGACTGCTTTAATAAATCTATAATTTCGGCATCATCTGCAACAGTAATTGAAGCTTCTGTAGAGAGGCAGAACGGTCTGTTATGCTCCAGCATCCACCGGGAAATCGCTTTAAGTATTTCTTTGACCTTTTTTCTGTTCCCGATGAAATTATCATCAACTATAAAAACACTGCTCCGCCAGCCTGTGTCATATATTGAGTCTAATTCAGCAATTACCTGCCGGGCATCCTTTACGCGTGGAATCCGCCCGTTCATTATGATAATATCACAAAAATCACACGCAAAGGGGCATCCGCGTGATACCTGGATTGGCAATGAAGCGTAATGATCCATATTAATAAGTGACCAGTCCGGGATCGGTGATTTTGTAATATCGGGCTTAATAGATGATCTGTATATATGTTTCACTTCTCCTTTTTCAAGATCTTTCAGGAATAACGGAATAGTTATCTCACCTTCGTTGAGTACAAAACAATCAACATCCGGAAAATCTTTATATGAAGACGAGAATAGCGGCCCCCCCGCTATAATATATTTGCCAAAACTTTTTACCTTCCTGATGACTTCTTTGACAGAATCAATTTGAACTATCATTGCGCTAATCAAAACCATATCAGCCTCAAGAATGTCTTCGTCTCTAAGCTCACCTGTATTCAGGTCAACAAGTTTCTTATCCCATGACCCGGGCAGCAATGAAGATACTGTCAACAGTCCTAACGGGGGAAGCGATGCTTTTTTGTGAATGAAAGTAAGAGCATGTCTGTAGCTCCAGAATGTGTCAGGATACCTTGGATATATTAGTAATACTTTCATAGATAAGTAACCTTTCTGTTCCTGAATACCTTACGAGATCGATCATATGATAATATGGTACCTTCGGGGAATTCATGATCCGTTAGTTTATTTACTACAAAATTAAGAATTCCGGAATAAGAGGGTCAATTATACTTAGGAATGAAAATGGGACTACATCTTAGGGTTGAGTGATGCAAGTATTTATTAGAGCAGTTTTCTTAAAGGTAAATTATACTATCTTTTTTTCTGAAGAAGTTACTTCTGTATTGCGGGAATGTATGGCAATCTGTACTCTTGTGTTCAAAGACATTTTTTCGAGGATATTGTGGACATGGCTTTTTACTGTATAAATAGAAATGTTCAGCTTGTGAGCAATTTCCTTATTTGCCAAACCTTGCGCGATCAATTCAACGATCTCACCCTCACGTTTTGTCATAATTACAGATTCGATTACTTTTAAGGGGCCCATTTCGTTTACTGCAGAATCTACTATTTGAGAAAAAAGGGAACCGGCAAGAATTGGCGGAAGAACTTTCTCTCCCCCTGCAACTACCCTCAGTGTTTTCGTGAACTCAGCAATCGTTGCATCTTTAAGTATGAAACCGGAGACTCCGGCTTCAACAAACCGCTTGATATCATCCTGTATCGGAACAAGATCCATAACAACAACTTTAACATCCTGATATTCATACGACAAAGCTTTTACCAGTTCAAGGCTATCCTGGTTAGCCAATCCCAGATCAAGGAGAACCAGATTGGGTTTCAGTTCGCTGATCTTTTCCAGAGCAAAATCGTGGTCATCAAATGCAGCAACGACATTAATATCAGGCTCTTTTTTAAGCATTGCACTTATCCCATCGCGCAGAAGCCTGTTATCCTCAATTAGGACTAATCGAATTCTTTTCAATAATATTCTCTATTTTCTTA
>JAUQWT010000262.1 GCA_030835005.1 Ignavibacteria bacterium
GAATTCCGGTGGCAAAATAATTCAAAGCTCAAAACCAATACTGCCCAGGGTATGGACTCATATTGCTGCAACTTACCGCAGCTCAACGGGTGAACTGGCCCTTATTGTAAATGGGAACCTGGATACTAACAGAATTCTGACAACTGGAAATATCAATATTTCAAATGATTCTGCGTTTATAGGCAGAAACTTGTTTGGTGATTACCTTTATGGAAGTGTTGACGGTGTCAGGATTTCGAAATATGTTAAGCCATTGAGTGAGATAAAGAACTTTCAGTTTACAAGTATTGATAATCTAAATGTACCAGTTAATCCTCTGCTTCAGTGCAGTTATAACTTTGAAGGCAACACAATAAATAATACGGGGTTAAATAATCCTTTCAAGCCGGTTTCCAATGTATATTTCGAAAGGCTGAATAATGTGAGCGGTGCCTCGGGATATAGCCAGCCACCATGCATCCGTTTAACAAATAACGACCAGGGTTTTGCAAGTAATTCTTATATTCTCAACAGCGGCATGTTTTTTATCCCAAACGGTTCAACCGTAAGAGACTCTGTTTTGGTAAACGGGACAAGCGGAACCAGCCGGATTTCTGTTGTCATATTGTTGAACCATACTTCTGTGAATGATCTCACTTTGAATCTCCGCGCTCCCAACGGTACTTCTGTTAATTTTCATTCCGCACAAGGAAGCACTAATAATGATATCATGACTGTATTCGATGATCTTGCAGATAGCCTTTCCGGCTCTTTGCTTGCGCCTTTTTCATCTTACATAAAACCTGTAAATTCTCTTTCAACACTTCCGCAGACAAACCAAAATGGTTACTGGCGGCTCAGCATTACAGATGCAGCCGGAAATTCAGACTCAGGCAGGGTACATATGTGGGGAATCAAATTCACATCGTTAACGGGTATTAATATAATTAATAATAACATACCCGGCAATTATTATGTGGATCAAAATTATCCTAACCCGTTCAACCCAGTAACAAATCTGAAATTTGGCATTTCTGAAAAGGGAATGGTTAAGATCAGCATTTTTGATGTTCTAGGAAGAGAAATCGAACAGCTTTCGAATGAATTCATGCAGCCTGGCAATTACAGAATAAATTGGAATGCATCCGGATTTTCAAGCGGAGTGTTTTTTTTCAGATTGAGCACCCAAAGTACTTCGATTACAAAAAAAATGCTGCTAATTAAGTGAAAAATTTGATTTTTTGGGCAATTTCCGATTTGAAATTTTGCAAATTAAACATTTAATATTATATTAGTTTATCCGAAGAAACAGTTAGCAATTAATTTTACCATAAAGCTGTATGGAAACATCCAAGACTGGTTTACTGGAGCCATATATCCCTTCTACTACAAAACCATGGAACAAATTCATGGTAACACATCTGCTTGGCAGGACAATGTTCGGGGCTACTGTAGCCCAGGTTAACAGTGTATTATCATTATCTCCATCAGAAGCAGTTGACTTGCTGTTCCAGCCATATGCGTCACCGGACCCGCCGGGAACTTGGGTGACGGAAGCCCCAAATTTCAGCTCGTCCTTTAATTCTCAGCGGACATCGCAGCTAAGAACATGGTGGGTGAGGTTAATGTATGAGCAGCCTGTTTCCATCAGAGAAAAGATGACACTTTTTTGGCATAACCATTTCGTTTCTGAAGCCGGAACGGTAATAGTACCCCAATATATGTACATGCAGAATGTCCTGCTCAGGAATAATTGTGTAGGTAATTTCAAAGACCTGGCAAAACAGGTGAACCGTGATCCTGCAATGCTGATCTATCTTGATGGCAGATATAATGTTGTTGGAAATCCCAATGAAAACTATGCAAGAGAGTTCCTGGAACTTTTTACGATGGGGATCGGAAATTACACTGAAACAGATATCCGCGAAGCCGCAAGGGCATTGACCGGATGGATACTCTCAGGCCTTGGAAGTATATTTGTTCCATCAAGACATGATTACGGAAACAAAACTTTCCTTGGAGAAACGGGTAATTTTGATGACAATGACATAGCTGATATTGTTTTTAACCAACCGGTAACTGCAAAATTCATATGTGCGAAAATTTATAAGAATTTTGTCCATCAGAATGCCGATATCAGTTATGCGCAGCCTGTTATTGATGAAATGGCCGACATTCTAAGAAGCAATAATTACGAGATTGCTCCACTAATGAAGACTCTTCTTAAAAGCAAGCTGTTCTACTCTGAAAATACGATTAGCTCTCTTGTGAAGAATCCAATTGATCTGATGCTTGGCTCAGTTAAGATGCTTAATATTGCTTTTGATCCTTCAGTTATAACCGCAAGGCTCAATTATATTATTACACAGGCAAGTGCTGCGGGTCAGTTTGTGCTTGACCCACCTAATGTTCAGGGCTGGGTTGGCTACAGGAACTGGTTAAGCACAATCTCGATGCCGATCAGGGCCGCATTTGCTGAAAGTATTGTTACCGGCCTGCAGAAAAACGGACAGCCAACTGGCTTTTCGGTTGATGCATTGAATTTTGCTCTTTCATTTTCTGCACCGGGTAATGCCGTGCAGCTTGTTAAAGATATGACGGAGCATTTAATAAGACTTACGCTAACGCCAAGGCAACTAAATGTTCTTTTAGAAATTATGCTTGACGGCTCGCTTGTTCAGGATTGGTATATCAACGATCCACAGGCGCCTTCCAGAATAAAAAAATATCTGAAGGCTCTTGTAAATCTTGCAGAATTTCAGATAAATTAAAGTTAAGGGAAAATCTTAGTATGAGAAGAAGAGACTTCATAAAAACACTTGCTGTATCAGGAGCAGGCGCAGCTCTATCCCTTAATTCCATTCCTATTAAAGCGCTAGGATTTAACTCAGTACTTTCTAAAATTTGCAGTCCATTTGTTGAAACTGATAAAGTACTCGTAGTTATACAACTGCTTGGAGGCAATGACGGACTTAATACAATTATTCCGTACCAGGATAGCATGTATTATACTCGAAGGCCTAATCTTGGCATCCCGTCACAGCAAGTACTTAGCCTTCCAAACACTACCATGGGATTACACCCGGCAATGACTGATCTGAAGAATCTTTATATAGATAATAAACTGGCAATTGTACAGAATGTAGGTTATCCTAATCCTAATTTCTCGCATTTCAGGGCAACTGATATATGGCATACTGCTTCTAATTCCAATCAATACTTCACAACGGGCTGGCTTGGCAGATATTTAAAAGAAGAGTATCCAAATTATCCGAACACACTTCCGCCTGACCCAATGGCGATTCAAATTGGTGTGAGTGCATCGCTCTCGCTAATGTCACAGGCAGGGGATATGGCTCTTACATTCCAGGACCCAAACCAGTTTTACCAGCTTGTTCAGGGAACAAACTATAACGGTTATGAGAAAGTTAAAACTCTTGCCGGCCCTGAGCTTGATTTTGCCAGGCGTGTTGCGGCAGACTCTTTACAGTATGCTACCAGAGTAAGAGATGCTTCTCTGCATGGTCAGAACATGGCTGTATATCCTTCAAATAATACTCTTGCAGACCAGCTGAAAATAGTAGCTAGGCTTATTGACGGAGGTTTACAGACAAGATTGTATGTAGTTACTATCACCGGATTTGATACTCATACTCAACAGCTGAATCCACACAATACATTGCTTGGAAGACTGAACAGTGCAATCAGTGCTTTTTACACTGACTTAAACCTTAATGGAGTTTCCAACAGGGTTGTTGGCATGACACTTTCGGAATTCGGGAGAAGAGTAGCAGAAAACGGGTCAATTGGAACTGATCACGGTACGGCTGCTCCAATGTTTCTGTTCGGCGACCTTGTGAACGGCTCCATGTTTGGCAATAATCCGGATCTTGTAAACCTTAGCAATGGCAACCTCGTTTTCCAGTATGATTATCGCCAGGTGTATGCATCAGTGCTCAAACAGCTTTTTGCAGCAACTGATCAGGAACTGCTGAACGTGCTAATGAATCAGTACCAGACACTTCCATTGATCGTACCGCAGCAATCAAACGGAAAACAGCCGATGAACGATACTTATTCCTTGAGCCAGAACTACCCGAATCCGTTCAATCCGAGTACCGAAATAACCTTTACAATAAAGAAAGAAAGCAATGTTATCATCAAGATTTATGATGCCTCCGGCAGAGAGGTACAGACACTCATGAATGAAAGGAAACCTTCGGGCGTTCACAGAGTTGTTTTTGACGTTACTGGAAAGAGACATTTTGCAAGCGGCGTTTACTTCTATAAGCTTGTTGCAGATGGGTTCAGTGATGTAAAGAAAATGATTTTAGTTAAATAAAACAGCAAATTCTGGCTGTTGGTTACTCTTCAAATTGAGCCGACTTATTTCCAAGGTGTGCTTTGGTTAACTTCGCTTATAAGATATTGGCATGAAGAACACTATATAATTCCATGTGATCCCTTCTAAAGCGCTTCAGATTTTCTAATCCATGATATTAGCTATAGCGTCTGGAAATACTGCCAGTCACTAAAAATGTCACTAAAAGCAGATTACATGGAGCAAAAGTGGTGAAATTCTGTCGGGATGGCAGGATTCGAACCTGCGACCTCCTGCTCCCAAAGCAGGCGCGATAACCGGACTACGCTACATCCCGAAGACAAAAATAAAGTGGACAGGGGCGGAATCGAACCGCCGACACACGGCTTTTCAGGCCGTTGCTCTACCTACTGAGCTACCTGTCCTTTGGCATGTAAAACCGCCATAAAATACAAATATTGCCAAATTATTCAATAAAATCAATTTACAAATTTGTACATCAATTACTCTAACTGTGCTTACTTGCACAAATATTTTTGAATTGTATTGACCGATAAAAACATTTAATATTATGTATACAGTTTCAAAAGATTCATTGCCAGTGTACACTTTTTTGCGACTTCATCCGTCCTGAAAAAAGGATAGTCAAAATTTAAAAAAGGGGTATATCATGAAATCATTACTTTTTTCTTGTTTGTTTGCCGTATTAACTCTTTCGGTATTATCTCAAAACGTTACTGATGAATATGGAGAACTGGGCTATAACGGCTATCTTGCCGGTTTGAACGGGGCAGGGAATTTCGTAAGTGTCCCATCGAATGTTGTCTTTAATCCTGACTTTGGTGAGAGCATGGAAATGTGGATCTATCCTATTAGTGTTACAGGTACACGACAGCTCATTGGTAAAGGGGCAACTTCGAATGTACAGTTTATTTGGGGTTTGAACGGGAACCTGCAGTTTTTCAGGATTGGGACAATCTCAATAACAAACACAGGCGGTACTGTGATCCCAGTCAACCAGTGGACCCATGTGGCAGTAACATGGACAGGAGGGTCACCGTTCACTGTCCGGTTTTATGTTAATGGTGCCTTAAGCGGAACTCAGCAATCGTTAAATAGTCCATGGGTTGCCAATACTGATCCTATTAAGATCGGCGGACCTTCAGGAGGATTTAACTCTGAAGTATTTGATGGTTACATTGATGAAGTCAGGTTTTGGGGTACACAGAGAACCGATGTTGAAATAAGAGATAACAGGTTTGTTGGTGTTGGTGATGGTGCAAATTCCAATAGTTCAGGAGCTCTTGTAAATTCCACTGCTTATGCAGGCCTGATTGCTTCATGGAATTTCAACAGAACAGGAACTGCATTTGAATATATTTCCGGTCATAACGGGACATATAACGGCTCAGCATATTCACAGCCTACACTTGCCGGCAGCCCGATTCCTTACAATTTTGTATTAAGATGCTTCGGAACCGGAGGAACAAGCAGAGTTAATATCCCGAATAATGCTAACTTGAGTCAAGTAACAGATGGAACCATGGAAGCCTGGGTATATACAACTGTTAATAACCAAACTAAAGTTGTTGCGGCAAGAGGAAACACTCCAAATGTATCGTTTCTTTTCGGAATGTCAAGCAATGGAAAATTATTTGCCAGGTTTGGAAATATGGCAACAATAAATAATGATGGAATAACAATCCCTGTGAATCAGTGGACTCATGTTGCATGGGTGTATGTATTATCAGGTGGTGCATACAATATCAGGTTTTATGTTAACGGACAGCTTAGCGGTACTCCTCTTAACAATACAGGAGTATTTAACGGCAATTCAGACCCAATGTCAATCGGAAACAGTATCGCCTTTTCTTCAGAAGCATGGAACGGTTATATTGATGAAGTCAGGTTTTGGACAGACCAAAAATCACAGGATTGGCTTCGAGCGAATATGTTTGCCTCTGCCAAGGGGATGACAAGTACATCAGGTTTGATAGGCGCTTGGAATTTCGACGGTAATCTCTTAAATAGAAATACAGGAATTTCAGGAATAGATGGAACTTTCAACACAGGCGGGGCCAATGACTGCCGTTTAAGCGGTTTTGTTAATGAATCTACAGCAGGTGCTCCGGGGGTAGCGTTTGTTTCGCACTCTACTGTTGTGAACAGGCAGGGAGCAGGTAATCCATTTCCCGGTGGATTTGGAACAAGAGTACCGTTTAAACCTATTCTGGATAACCAGACAATTCGAGATACTATAAATTTTGCCGGCTCGGGAGGAGTAAGTGCAATTGAGGTTTTCCTTTCAATTCGGCATACTTGGGTTTCCGATTTGAACATTACACTTAGATCACCCACCGGACAAACAAGAGACCTTACTTCCGGGAATGGTGCAGGAGGTGATAATATCCTCACATTTTTTGTTGACGGACAAACCAGTGTAACCAATTCCGGTTTCCTGGCTCCGTGGAGCAATATCTGTGCATCAGAACAAACACTGGGTAATTTTGGAGGAAGTCCGACCGGCGGAGCATGGATTCTTGAAATTGCAGATGTATTTAATGGAGATCAGGGGACTTTGCTTGGATGGGGCATAAGGCTTAATAACATGATTACCGGTACCGAACCAACAGTTAACAATATACCCGGTAAATTCAGTTTATACCAGAACTATCCGAATCCGTTCAATCCCCAAACAAATATAACGTATGATCTGCCAAAAGACGTATATTTGAAACTTGCAGTTTATGATGTTCTTGGGCGTGAAGTTGCGGTTCTGGTAAATGAGTTTAAACCAGCCGGACAGCACAAGGTAGTTTTTGATGCTTCAGGTTTTGCATCCGGAACATATTTTTACAGGATTGATGCAGGTAGTTATTCTGAAGTGAGGAAAATGGTTATTATCAAGTAGATCATACAGTGAAATGAATTCCCTAAAGCCTCCTGTTTACAGGAGGCTTTTTTATGAATTACATAGTTTGATAATTTCTTACGCTGTGTTAATGTGATTTAACTAAATGTTCTGATCGCTTTTTTCTTTAGGCATTCCCATAACAATTCCTCCAAGCAATCCATAAACAGTTGTTACATACCAGCGTGAAGTCAGCGGACATCCTCCTGATGTACAACCTATGAAATAGTAATATGCATAACCAAGGGACGCTCCTATTACTGCAAATAAAAGCATTTTCTGATATTTTTTCATTTCTTCAGTTTCCTTAAAGTGCTTAGTCCAAATGGGAGGTAAAGCGGACAAGTACCGATGAAGCTTGTAGCAAGGAATATCACCGAAAGGGCTATAAGTATAATACCCAATATTCCCGGAAGAACTCCGCTCAGATACAGAGCAATAAACACAACTGCTATTATGATCCTTTTGTTCTTATCTGCAGAACCTATGTTTTTAATCACTGTAGTCTTTCTTTAGTTAATTTTATTCTACTGCTGTACTAAAAGTATATCTTTGATCGCTTTTACGAAGCCGTCTTTTGGGATCGCACCCATTGTCATCTGCGGCTTGCCTTTCATTGGGATAAATAGAATTGAAGGAATGCTGCGAATTCCGAAAACCGAAGCCAGTTCCTGTTCTGATTCTGTATCCACTTTATAGATCTGTACTTTCCCGTCATATTCTTTTGAAAGCTCTTCTAAAACCGGGGCTACCATTTTACACGGTCCGCACCAGTCAGCGTAAAAATCTATAATAACAGGTTTATCACCTGTGAACATCCATTCCTTATTTGTTTCATAATTGAATA
>JAUQWT010000263.1 GCA_030835005.1 Ignavibacteria bacterium
TGCATTGATGCAGGAAAATGAGGAAAAGGCGAAGGCTCAGAGAGACAGGCTGAAGAAAGTCCTTGATGAAAAAATTGCCGAGCATCAGGGCAGAGTACTGCAAAATTACGGAGACGGAACTCTCAGCATTTTCGGCAGCGCAATTGAATCAGTAAAATGTGCTATAGCCATACAGGCGGAACTACAGAATGAACCGAAAATACCGTTAAGGATTGGGCTGCATATGGGTGATGTTGTGTATGATGATGAGGGTGTTTATGGTGACGCTGTTAACATTGCTTCCCGTATTGAATCGCTTTCTGTGCCCGGTGCAGTGCTAATCTCCGAAAAACTTTACAGCGAAATAAGCAACCAGCCGGATCTATCTGCTCGTTCAGTCGGAAAGTTTGAGCTCAAAAATGTCAAACAGCCCATCGAAGTTATGGCGATCACCACTCACGGACTTACAATCCCGAAACCTGATGAAATAGACGGCAAAGGAAAGACTGCTTACAGAAGCATTGCTGTACTGCCGTTCCTTAACATGAGCGCCGATGCGGAAAACGAATACTTCAGCGAAGGTATCACCGAAGAAATAATAAACGCGCTGACCAAGGTCGAAGGGCTTCAGGTTACCTCGCGTACATCGTCATTTGCTTTCAAAGGAAAGAACGAAGATATCCGCACTCTCGGCCAGAAGCTGAACGTAAGCACTATACTGGAAGGAAGCGTGCGCAAAGCGGGAAAAAGCGTCAGAATAACGGCACAGCTCATAAATGCAGTTGACGGATTCCATTTCTGGAGTGAAAACTACGACGGCACGCTTGATAATATCTTTAAGCTTCAGGATGAAATTTCGAGGAAAATAGCAAATAAGCTAATAGACCAGCTTTCGATCGAAAAGTGCGGCTGCGGTTCTGCAAAGGTAACCGCCCCGCTTGTTACTGCATCAACAACTGATATGGATGCTTACAACCTCTTTCTGAAAGGTTTGTACTACTGGAACCGCTGGACGAAAGAGGGGGCTATTGAGGCAATAGGTTACTATGAAGAAGCGATCAGGCTGGAACCGCAGTTTGCAAAAGCGCACGCGCGGATGGCAGATTGTTATGTATTTCTTGCGGCAATGGGTTTTATGAAATCCCGGATCGCGTACTCCGTTGCCAAGGAATGTGCTGCAAAAGGGATGAAAATAGATCCGGAATGCCCGGAGTGCTATATCAGCACCGGGTTCGTAAAGGTGTTTTATGAATGGGACTGGAATGGTGCAAAGCTGGCATTTGAAAAAGCAATCGAGCTTAGCCCGAGTAATTCCGCGGCATACTTCGGGTATTCCTATTACCTGGTTGGTGCAGGTGATATTAAAGGTGCCACAGAATCAATTGAAAAGGCAAGAAGCCTTGACCCGTTCGGGCTGCCGGTCAATCTCTATCTTTCTATGTACTACTTGAGGGACGGAAAATACAAAGAGGCACTTGGTTTGTTGAACGGGATACTGGAATATGAACCGTCATTCAGGCAGGCATTGGAATGCAAAGGATGGGTTTACTACTACCTTGGAGATATGTACACTGCACTGACAATTGCAAAAGAAGTTCACAAAGCCGCAGGCGGTGGCAACAGGGGGCTTACTACGCTGGGTTATTTTTATGCCAAGAGCGGCGAGGAAGAAAAAGCGCTTGAAGTAATCGAAAAACTAAAGCAGCGCGAAAAAGAGGAATCTGATAATACGGTGCTTTTCGATCTTGCACTGAATTACCTTGGAATAGGGGATAAAGATAAAGCGCTGTACTATATTAACAGGTTTACGGTTGAAAGATCAGGCGGCTCAATTTTTCTGAAGGTTGACAGGCTTTGGGAAGAATTGCGCGACGATCCGCGGTTTCAGGAGATCATTAAGAAAGTCGGATTGTAAGTGCTGATTATTATTTCATGTACAGAACTTAAGGCTCATTTAGGATGAAACAGAAAAAGGTAATCAAGGAAGCAGAAGAGTATGTTGACCGTTTGTTCAACAGCGAGCAGGCAGCGCAGCTGATATATCACAGTTTCGGACATACTCTCGAAGTGGTCAAAAACGCCGTGAAGATTGGAGAGAAATCGGGATTAAGTGATGAAGATTTGGAGATACTTTCGCTTGCTGCACTTTTTCATGACAGCGGGTATACAGCGGAGTACGGTGAGCACGAGGAAAAGGGAAAAGAGATCGCAAGAGAATTCCTAAGCAGTGCAGAATACCCCGAAGAAGAAATTGTGAGAGTGCTGGGATGCATTGAAGCTACAAAGATGCCGCAGAATCCGCAAAATACAGTGGAAATGGCGCTTTGCGATGCTGATTTGGCACATTTTGGAAGCGAGGAGTTTTTTGAATATTCAGACCTGCTGAGGACTGAATGGAAAAATCTGGGAGTAAGATCTGCCAGTGATACAGAATGGCTGGAAATGAGTGTGCGGCTGCTTTCAACTCATAAATACTTTACTCCCTATGCCAGAATGAAGCTTGCAGAACAGCAGAACAGGAATCTTTTTGAGGCAAGCAAACAGCTTAAGAAGGCAAAAAAAACCAGCGAGAAAGAAGCATTCCGTAATGCTAAGCTTGAGCTTGAACGGAAAAAGATTGATAACGAAAAAAATAAAATTGCCGCCAGCAAAAAAGATGAACGCCTTGAGATCGAAAGAGAAAAGATTGCGCTAAAAAAGGAATCATCAAAGATAGCTGAGCGCGGAATAGAAACAATGTTCCGCAATACCGTGAGGACTCACGTTGAGTTCAGCGCAATGGCCGATAGCAAAGCGAATATTATGATAAGTATAAACACGCTGATAATCGGAATAATTGTAGCTACACTGTTAAGAAAGCTTGTTGAGTATCCTTACCTTACCATACCGACCTTCCTTTTAATGGGAGTAAGCTTAACATGCATAATTTTTGCAGTTTTTGTTACACGCCCAAGCGTTACAAGCGGATTATTCACCAGAGAAGATATTGAGCAG
>JAUQWT010000264.1 GCA_030835005.1 Ignavibacteria bacterium
GAAGTGTCAATACAACAGGTATAAGCAATTTAGGTACAGGCCTGCCCCGCGCATTCTCACTTTCACAGAATTACCCGAATCCGTTTAATCCCTCAACAAATTTTAATTTCAGCATCCCTAAGTCATCAAATGTAACTCTCAAAGTATTTGATATGCTTGGAAGGGAAGTTGCACTGCTGGCAAACGGTAAGTTTGAGGCGGGTACTTATAGAGTCGATTGGGATGCATCAGAATTCACAAGCGGAGTTTATTTCTATACACTTTCAGCGGGTGATTACCACGAAACGAAGAAGATGATTCTTGTTAAGTAAAAAGTGAAAAAGCAAAAGTAAAATATCAATAATAAACCTGGCAGGTTTTTGTAAAACCTGCCTTTTTTTTGTCGCAATTCGCATCGGAGGAACTGCGTGGGAAAGTGTTTAACCCAATTCACTTCGTCACCCTGAACTTGTTTCATGGTCCTAAAATTGTGTGTTAAAGAATCAGTATCCGGTTTGTAACCCGCTTTTCATTTAAAGTGCTGTGGGAAATTTACTCCGTAAAACCTTTGAAAATATTTGTATATATTTAATATACAATCAATGTAAAACAACGAATTTGCTCTTGATAACATATTATTTTATACAGCCTTACCCAGTACTTAGCCTGCAATTTATTAAAACCACTACATTTGATATTGACTTCTAAAATTGATGTAATAATATTTCTGCTTAAGAAGGAATTTCCCGGTGCAGATCCGAAACCAAGCAAAGCAGACCCTCTGGATATTCTTATAGCCACGATGTTGTCTCAAAACACAACAGACAAAACAAGTTATCTTGCATTCAGGAATCTGAAAGAGAGATTCAAAGACTGGGATGATGTTATGAATGCGCCAATAGCAAAGATCAGAAATGCCATCAGGGTTTGCGGTCTCACAAACCAGAAATCTGCCAGCATAAAGAAAATGCTGAAGCAAATGAAGGAAAAATACGGTAAGCTGAGCCTCAATTTCATAAGGAAAATGCCTGATGAAAAGATATACGAAGAGCTTCTGCAATACAACGGGGTGGGAGTAAAAACTATTTCCTGCGTGTTAGCATTCGGGCTCGGCAGAGATGTCTTTCCGGTTGATACTCACGTTCATCGATTGAGCAACAGGCTTGGGATAGCCAAAGCAAATACACCTGAGAAGACTTTTGAACAGCTAAAAGATCTGATACCCGCAGGGAAGAAATTCCTGCTTCATACAATGCTAATCAGATTCGGAAGAAAAGTATGCCGCTCGCAAAATCCTCTTTGCGGAAAGTGCAGGCTTTATGACCTTTGCGAGTTTAATGAGAGGGAAGATTACGCTGTGAGATCGAACATTGAGCCAAGAGAGAATAATTTTATTATACTTGAGCATGTTTAGAGCAGCAGAGGAAGAAATTGAAGTTCGATAGGACAAAAGTAAAGAAGATACTTGTTATGAAGCCGGGAGCAATAGGCGACGTGCTACTTTCGACTCCGGTTATTCAGAACCTAAGGCACAATTTCCCTGATGCAGTGATAAATTTTCTCACGCAGTCATATTGCCGGGAAGTTTTGGTAGATAATCCGTACTTGACTCGTGTTCTGAGCTATGATATCGGAACAGGAGACAGCTCCCGGTGTTTGATCAAGAACATTCATGACCAGGATTACGATCTGATCATTGATCTTTTCTCTAATCCAAGGACTGCTGTAATTGTTTTCAACAGTGAAGCAAAATATAAAGTCGGATACAAATTCGGCTGGAGGCAGTTAGCC
>JAUQWT010000265.1 GCA_030835005.1 Ignavibacteria bacterium
AGTTGAACCGCTTCCGCTCATGAGCGCAAACACTGCTCCAAGCCTCAGCATGTCAAGCTTGATAAGCTCAATAGCCGGGTATTTTTTGAATACAACTCTTTCAAAATCGTTTATCATAAGCCGTGTATCAGACTCATTGAATGCAGACACTGTGTTCAGTATCTTAGATTTTGGCTTATTGACTTTCAGTTCCTTGTAGGTAAGCGGGGTTGAAACAAGTATTCCCGGATTTACTATTAGGATCTTATCTCTGATTCTGAATCCCGGAATTTCTTTAAGTTTTTCGCCTCTTCCGGTTCCGTATGCCGCAATATTGCGCTTCAGAAAATATGGAACGTCGCTTCCCAGATGCAATGTAATATTGTGAAGTATCTTGTCTCTCTTTAATTGTGATACACCGGAGGTCTGCTTCGAGAAATACTTCACTAATATCTTCAAAACTACTGCTGCATTTCCGCTTCCGCCCCCAAGGCCTGCTCCAACCGGAATTTGTTTCTTGATACTTATAGAGATCTTGAATCTTCCTGCGATATCAAATGAGTTAAGAAATAATTCCGTTGCCTTGTGGCAGATATTATCTTTACCACTGATCTTCAGTTTTCCGGATGTTTTAACAATGATTTCATTTTTCTTCGCTTTCTCGGATAGTCGTTCGATCTTTATCTCCAGATAGTCAAAGATCTTTGCCGGGTAAAATATTGTTTCGATGTTATGATAGCCGTCTTTGCGTTTGGAAAGAACCCTAAGCCCGATATTTATCTTAGCATTTGATTTTACACTATATATTTTCACTTCTTGTTTCATATTACAAAAATATCAATTAATGCAGTATTAACAAACTCATAATTAGCGCAGATATGCACACATCTGGGTTTGAATCTTCTTCTATTTTAAGCTATTTTTGTTGCCTATGAAAAAAATTATTTCACTTTTCCTGATACTGAATGCAATATCAGCATTTTCACAAATAATTCCCTTCACAGTAAATCTAGATACCTCAATAACAAAGACCAACGATAGTGTATTCGTGTATATTAAGAATCCCACAAATAAACTTATCAATGTAACTTCGGTTAGATTAACATCACCAAGGTTCTTCACAAGAGTTACTTCATTTTCAATAAACCCTGCAGACAGCACCGGATTGTGGGTTATGTTCTCATCGAATCATAATTTGACTTACCGAAGTTTTCTGATCTGTGAAACCAGCGTCCCAAACGGTGGAGTGAAGTACTCACTGGTTTATGGTTTGATAGCAACTGCCAAGTATCCGGATGTGCTATATGCGTTTACACAGGGTTTAAGTGACGAGCCACTCAAGACTTCACTCAAAACTTTTACAACAACCGGCGCAGTTGTGCTTGGATACAATACAGCCCGTGACAGGATGTTTGAAACAGTTGATGATTACGGCGGAGATACGATTGAATGCGTTTACATCGGCAGAAAGATCCACGCTGTTAACAGAACAGAGGCCCAAAACCAGGGATTTAACACCGAGCATACCTGGCCGCAGAGTTTCTTTAACAGTAATGACCCCATGGTAAGCGATCTGCATCATTTATTCCCAAGTGATGCAGCTCCCAATAACGCAAGGGCAAATTATCCTTTTGGATTTGTTGTTTCAAACATAACATATAATGTCGGTGGTTCTAAGCTGGGCCGAGATGCACAGAATAATATTGTATTTGAACCGAGGGATAAGCATAAAGGCAATGCCGCACGCTCGATCTTCTACTTTGTTATCCGGCATCAGAATTGGGGAAGCTATTTAGCACAGTCACAGGAAACTGCCCTGAGGCAGTTCCACCTGATTGATAGCGTGGACGCAAACGAACGCCTGCGTAATGACCGCGTGAAACAGTTCCAGAATAATCGTAACCCTTTTGCAGATCATCCCGAGCTTGTAGATAGAATTTATTCTTTCTATTCAGCGGCAAACACTACTCCAAAACCGGAGATAACTGCAGCGCCATTCAATGTTACCTTTGATACGCTTTCTGCAGCAGGCGATACAGTGAGCTATTTCGTATCAATCTTCAACTATGGAAATTCTAATCTCACCATAAGCGGAATAACATCAAATAATGTTGTATTTAATATTGAGAGTTTTCCTTCATCAATTACTCCGAATCAGTATGGTTATGCAAGAGTTAGGTTTACACCAATTTCCTCAAACCAGGTTTATACCGGTGAGCTTACCATCAGCAATAACGATAGTACTATCAAAGTAAATCTTACCGGAGTATGCGGCAGTACAATTGGAATTAATCCGGTTACAAACGAGGTACCTTCTGCGTTTGGGCTAGAGCAAAATTATCCTAATCCTTTCAACCCGGTTACAAAAATTAGGTTCGATATCCCTGTATCGTCATTTGTTAAATTAGCAGTATATGATTTACTGGGAAAAGAAATATCAGTTTTAGTTAATAATGAATTGAATGCCGGAATGTATGAAGTAGATTTTGACGCTAGTAGTCTATCCAGCGGAATCTATTTTTATAAGCTCTCATCAGACAATTATACATCGATTAAGAAAATGGCAGTCGTTAAGTAACTGATTCATTTATATATCTGCATCGGGCTCCGGAAACCCCTATCTTTTTAAACAGGGGAGCACGAAGTGAGGTTTCGTAAGACAGCAGAAAAATTTATTGCAATCAGCGATATAATCCATTAAGTACAGGAGAATTTGCTATGAAAACTTTATTTTCATTTTTGTGCATCATTATTATTAATATTTTTTCATTATCACAAAGCAACTGGAATTTACTTCCATCGCTGACCGGTTCTTTGTATGGTTTACACTTTGTAAGCAACCAAACGGGCTGGGTAGTTGGAACAACAGGTGTTTATAAAACCACAAACGGAGGCTTAAACTGGGCACAGCAATCATCAGATAGCGCACGCGGAGTTTGTTTTATTAACGGAAATACAGGGGTAATAGGAGGACATAATCCCAAAAGAACAAGTGACGGCGGAGCTTCGTGGATAAACCTTTCGAGATTTGCTGATACAATTGTGTATGATATTAGCAAAACTGACTCGACCATCTTACTGGCATGCGGCGGCAGGACCGGTACAAGCTATGGAGTGATCTGGAGATCGATTGATGCAGGGCTTAACTGGTCAAGAGTTTATCATTATTCAAACGCGGGCAATTATCTTTCCGTTCAGTTTATCAATTATAACACAGGCTGGGCAACAACACATACGGGCGGAATATACAGAACTACAAATGGCGGACAGGGCTCAATTATGACGTGGGCACTGCCCGCAAATTACGATATCTGGTTTGTGGATGAAAATACTGGCTGGGTTACTAATAATACTTCAGTCATCCGTAAATCAACAAGCGGCGGAGCATTGAGCTGGACACAGCAAGTATTGCCTTACGTCGGCGGATATGCGCTGCATTTTTTCAATTCATCTGACGGAAGAATTGTAGGACCTGATGGTAAAATAATGAGGACATTAAACGGCGGAAATAACTGGTTTATGGAAACAAGTCCTACAACACAGCATTTATACGGAATCTTTTTTACAGGCAGTGATACCGGATATATTTGCGGCAATAACGGTGTTCTTCTAAAAACTGTTAACGGGGGACAAGTAACAAATATCAATCCGGTATCAAATGAAATTCCCGGAGAGTTTAGCTTAATGCAGAATTATCCCAATCCGTTTAACCCCTCCACTAATATCGGTTTCCAGATTGCCGATTTACGATTTGTTTCTTTAACAGTTTTTGATGCGGCTGGGAATCAGGTGGCTGTACTGCTTAAAGAGGAGCTTAGTCCGGGCATCTACGATGTACATTTTGATGGTAGCTCTCTTGCCAGCGGAATATATTTTTACACATTGAACGCGGGCGAGTTCTCACAAACCCGGAGAATGATATTAATAAAATAATTCATTAGAAATTTGAAGAAATTCTGTCTGTTTCTGAGTCTTTTAATTACTTTGATGCTATATTCATGCTCGAAAGAAGAACCGCCCGTACCCGGTGATAATGATATTGTCTATGTATGCTCTGGTAATTCTGCCAGTACTTACCATACTCAGCGTGACTGCTCTTCGCTTAAATCATGCAAACAGGATGTACTGGAAGTTACCCGCAGGAAAGCGCGTGAAAACGAGAGAATAATATGCATGAACTGCAAGAAAAAAGATGATGAGAATAAATTGAAGGATACAGTTACAAAGAATTAGCTTTTCATTTATAGAGATTAGCATGTTTTTTTGATTTTCAAATGTTAATGAATGCTTCATTTCCCAGAGTCAAGAATTGCGACTCCTTACCAGAGAATCTTGAAAAATCGTGAAAACTCAGTGGAGTAATTGTCATTGTTAAAACTTCAAAAAAAAGTTATATTTAAGATTATCCCGAATATAAAGTAAGTAAATTTAATACTTTACAATTCTGAAATCCGTGATAATTGCGGATTTTGTCTTTTTTTAGAATAATTAATAAATGTTTAAAGAACTACCCGATAAAATAAATAATGCTGAGCTTGAAAAGGAAATACTTTCCTATTGGCAAGAGCATGGCATTTTTGATAAAAGCATAACATCGCGTGAAGGGAAACCCGCGTTTACTTTCTATGACGGGCCTCCTACAGCAAATGGTATGCCCGGTATTCACCACATGATTTCACGCACTATTAAAGACCTGATGTGCCGCTATAAGACTCTGATGGGATTCCAGGTTTACCGCAAAGCAGGATGGGACACTCAAGGCCTTCCGGTTGAGATCGAAGTAGAGAAATCGCTTAACATCAAATCAAAAGATGATATTGAAAAATACGGCGTAGAAAATTTTAACAAGGCGTGCCGTGAATCTGTATTCAAATATCTTAAAGAATGGGAAAACCTTTCCGAAAGAATGGGCCAGTGGATCAACCTTAAAGATGCCTACATCACATATAAGAATGAATACATTGAATCAGTTTGGTGGTCATTGAAGAGGTTTTTTGATGCCGGACTGATCTACCGCGGATATAAGATACAGCCATATTGCCCGAGATGCGAAACGCCTCTCTCTACTCACGAAGTTGCACAGGGTTATGAAGACGTTAAGGACCCGAGTGTATATGTTGTATTCAAAATTAAGCCGGGGCAGGGGCTGAATGATTTTCAGTTCTTAGTTTGGACAACTACACCATGGACTTTGATCTCTAATGTAGCATTGGCCGTTGGCGCAAACATTACCTATGTCAAAATTCAGTTCAAAGAGACAGGCGAAAAACTTATACTTGCCAAAGACCGCCTGGCTGTAATTCGTGAAGAATATGATATACTCGGCGAAGTTAAGGGTAGTGAACTGGAAAGTATTGAGTACGAGCAGTTAATGCCCTATGTACAGCCAGAGCTTAAGGCGTTTTACGTTACGCTTGGTGATTTTGTAAGCACTGAAGATGGTTCAGGAATAGTACACATAGCGCCTGCATTTGGCGAGGATGATTACCAGATATCACGCAAGTACGGACTGCCTGTTATGCAGCCTGTTGATAGAAGCGGAAAGTTTACCGATGAAATACCTGATTTCAAAGGGCGCTTCGTTAAAGAAGCAGATGATGATATTATCTTAAAGCTTAAAGAAGAGAAAAAGCTTTACAAGAAAGAAAAGTTTGTTCACTCATATCCGCATTGCTGGAGATGCCACTCGCCGCTGCTATACTATGCACGCGAGAGCTGGTATATAAACACTT
>JAUQWT010000266.1 GCA_030835005.1 Ignavibacteria bacterium
TAGTTTTGACGGCTCAATTAGCGTGTTAAATACTGTAGACAATAACTGGAAGCAGATAACAGATATAAATACTTCAACGGAACCTTCAAAAAGAATAAATGCCTTCTATGAATACAATAATCTCATGTTCTTTGCAACTGAATTCTGCATTGTTAAGTTCAGCATACCGCAGTTCCAGTTTGTTGACCAGCCTTATACATTTCTAGGTCCAAGTTTACCCATAAAATCTGCTGTGAGGGATATATTGGTGGTGAATGATACTATATGGGCAGCAACCGTTAACGGAATTGCTTATGCCAATATTAATTACAGCCTTCCGATACAAACTACTTGGAGCAATTTTACAGTTGGAAGCTCGGCTTTGAAAAAGAATCTAACGAACTGCATTTCTTATTTTGATTCAAGGGTTGTCATAGGCTCTGATAGCGGCATGGTTGCGTACTACGATGGAGCATTAACTGTGTATGCTCCGCTGTACAACGGTACACCGGTTGAAGATCCTGTTTACAGAATGGCAGTATCAGGTGGAAATTTATATTTTTCTACTTACACAAATTACGATGGCTACAGAGGGAATTTCAAAATTTTCAGGGTAAATCAGAGTAATAACAATATTGCCGTCCTTGTCCAAAGCGGTACAGAAGTCAACTCATTGGATGTTAATTCCGGAGGGGATTTGCTGATTGGTACCGTGATAAACGGAGTAGACGTTCACCGTAATAGTACCAGCAATTTTGTTTTCCCTAACGGGCCTGCGTCAAATGTTTTTCAGGATGTTGTAGTGGATTTTAACGGGAATTTGTGGGGAACATCTGCCGGCATAGGAGCAGGAATTTACAAGTTCGATCAGACTTTATGGAAAAACTTTTCAACATCAGAATATCCGTGGATGAATGGAAATGACTTCAGGCATTTGTATGCTTCCAGGTACTCTTCTGATGTATATGCCGGAGGTTATGGTGCCGGTATGTTAAGATTTAGAGGAGACAGCATAATAAATTACAGTAATAACAATTCCTGTCTAATACCTCTTGGAGGAAATTTTACACTTGTTGAAAGTATGTATGAAGATAATAGCGGGAGACTTTGGCTGATTAATCGAGCCTCTCCAATTCCTATCGTAAAATTTTCGCCTGACCCATGTGCAGGATACCAGGTACCTTCAAATCCATCTGCAACTACAATGATCTATATGGCAATTGATAATTATAATACTAAATGGATGACGTTCCCAAATGATCTTCCCGGCCAGCCGCGAGGGATCGTTTACTTTAATGAAAATACAAATCCGCAAGGAATAATAATCAGTGCAACCTTCCTAGGCTCAGATGTCAGTTCCGTTAATCATGTTGTATCGGAAAAATCGGGTGAAGTCTGGATCGGTACAGATAATGGAATAGCTATAATAAGAGACCCTTCACAGGTAATAAACAATCCCGGAACTGTACCGTTTGTGGAAAAAATGAGGATAATTGAAAATGGAATTAGCACTCCATTGACTGAAAACGTCCAATTTATAGCTGTTGACGCGTTGAACAACAAATGGATAGGTACGCTTTCTAACGGCTTGCTGTATGTTTCACCTGACGGTTCAACATTGCTGGCAAGATACAATACTTTGAATTCTCCACTGCCTTCCGATAAAATCTTGAGTATTGTTGTATCGCCAATTAGCGGTGAAGCATTTTTTGGAACTGAAAAAGGTCTGGCCGTTCTGAAAACGATTGCAGTTCAGCCGCTGGAAACATGTGATAAGATTAAAGTTGGACCCAATCCGTTTGTCATTCCGTCGGATTCAAAACTAAGAATTGACGGATTGGTTGCTGAATCGACAGTAAAGATCATGACAATAAGCGGTACGCTAGTGGCGGAATTTGAGACTCCAGGCGGCAGAATAGCTGAATGGGACGGAAAGGATCTCTACGGAAACCTGGTCTCAAGCGGGATTTATATAATTGCAGGCTTTAACAAAGATGCCAGCCAGGTATGTACCGGTAAAGTTGCAATTGTCAGAAGGTAAAACAACTATTAAATAGGTTTTTGCTTTTTAAGGGTAGTTTAAATGATTACCCTTTTTCTTTTTCAAAAATGTCATATTTTAGAGTCATATGAAGATCAATTTCAGGAATTACTATGTGATTTTTATTGCCTTATGTTGCTTGTTCCTTATGTATTCTATTCTGTCATATTTGTCCTTTAAACAGAACAACGGTCATTTGATTTACTCTCTCGATGATGCATATATTCATATGGCAATGGCAAAGAACCTCGCAAATCATGGAGTTTGGGGAGTTACCAAGTATGAATTTGCTTCATCTTCATCTTCTATTTTGTGGACAGGTATTCTTGCATTTATTTACTTGATATCAGGTGTAAACCAGTACTTGCCAATAATTTTGAATTTGATTTTTGCGGCTCTTGTTATTATTACTTCCTATTTTATTTTAGTAAGGTTTGGGATAAAACCGGTTCATAATTTGATTATACTTTTATCACTTATTATAGTCACTCCGCTGCCCCCTTTGATGTTCACCGGTCTTGAACATGTGTTACATATCTGGGTTTCAATTATGTTTATTTACCTGTTTGCTGAGGTATTGAGCAACACCAAGACCACACGTAAATACTTTATGTGGCTTGTCTTTTTTGCAGCTCTTCTTCCTCTGATAAGATACGAGGGCATATTTCTGGCACTTATAGCTGCAGTTATTTTTGCATTCAGGAAACATTGGTTTAAATCTGCTATGATTTTTTTCTTTTCTTTGTTACCGATCTTTGTTTTTGGGCTGATCTCAATATGGAATGGCTGGTCTTTCTTCCCTAATTCTTTACTTTTAAAAGGCGGATTTCCAGATGTTACTACTCTTCCTGAGTTCTTAGGTTTCATTACCCATGTGACCGCCAGTATGTTTTCTCCAAAGATTATTATTGCTGTACTGATACTTTTTGTAGTTACCGGATTTCTTTTTCACAGATATAAGTTACTTATAAGAAATATTTTTAGAAATCAGATTTCATTCATGATTGTGTTATTCGCAGCAAATTTGTTCCTATATGCAGCATATTCCAGGTCCGGCTGGACATACAGATATCAATCATTTTTAGTTGCTTTGGCTATTCTTGTTTTTGGGATAATTCTGTTCAGATTCGTTGTTCCTGAAGTCAGGTTAGGAATGTTTTTGAAATATTGTATTATTGTTTTTATTGTGATTCCATTCTGCTATTTCGCTTATTCAGGTATTTTATTGATCTCTAATACTCCAAGGGCAACTACCAACATATATGAACAACAGTATTTTATGGGACAATTCTTAAATAAGTACTACACCGGAAAAGGAGTTGCATTGAATGATATAGGCACATCTAACTATTATTCTGATATCAGATGTGTGGACCTGTGGGGACTAAGCAGCATCGAGGTTTCAAAATTGAAGAGATCCGGTAGCTTTGATGAAAATGATGTTAGAAGAATTACAAAGAAATATGA
>JAUQWT010000267.1 GCA_030835005.1 Ignavibacteria bacterium
AAAGTCTATAAAACCTGAAAACACTACTGATCACTTCGTACATCTTCATTTTGAAAAACCTTTTACAATTCTAATGGATGGCAAAAAAAGCCTGAGCGTAATAATGAAGTAATTCTTTAAAATGCCGATTTTTGTGAATCAATGAATCCTGAAATCTTTCTGTCATAAAAAATGCTGACCAATATCCACGCAAAATATTATTAATTGGATTTCAAACAGCGATTGTGTTTATTAAATTTACTTTCGTAAAACTCTATTTTTTATTTCACTAATTACGAAAGGGTTAATATATGAAACTTTTAATATTCTGCTTAACACTCTTCACTTTCATCCTGATTATCCCCGGCTGTAAAGATGACAACCCAGTTACTCCATCAATTACAGCCATAAATGCTAACGGATCACTTACACAGATAGACCGAACACACATGCAGGGCACAATGTTTGTTACCGATCAGAATAATGCGTCAATCTCCGGACTCACAAATTCAAACGTTACGATAGTTCTTAATTGGGTTTCTGATGGAAGTGTTCCAGGAACGATCAATGTTACCAGCGGTTCAACGAGCGGGAAAAAAATTGCAGCTGCAACAACAATGGATTACAGCGGTAGCATGGGCAGTAACCAGATAGTGTGTATGCAGAACGGAGTAAAAGCATATATTGCATCAATGCAATCTGCTGATATCACCGAGATCATTAAGTTTGATCAGAGTATCATTATTGCACAGACTTTTACAAGCGATAAAAACCTGCTTAATCGTGCAGTAGACAGCGTATATGCACTTGGAGGCAGCACAGCACTGTATCAATCGATATACACTGCTACCAATGATGCATCCCTGCAGAATTCTCTACAATACATAAGATGCGTAATTGCATTTACTGATGGTGGGGAAAATGCATCAAGTATCAGCAAAAGCGATATGATCACAAACGCGCTGACTAAGGGTATACCTATCTATACAATAGGGCTGCTTGATTACATCAGCGGTACGACAGGAGCACCCGGAAGAGATATGAAGAATATTGCAGATACGACAGGAGGGTTCTATTTCAGAATTCCGCCGGATACGTGCAGCGGGCTTTCGAATATATATAATACTATTAACGGACAATTGAACGGCGCTTACTCGCTTGATGTAACCTGGCCTTCAACGGGCTTACCTCCGGCCGGGACTACAGTTACGGCAATTGTTACAATAACTTATAGCGGCTTGTCGGCATCATTTCAGAAAGTATATATAATTCTGTAATTGTTCCGGTATAGAATTTCAAAAGGGTATATTATTTTATATACCCTTTTTTGTTTTCATCATCAGAAAGTTAAGATAAAAATAGAAAAAGATTTTGAGATTTTGACAGCCCGGTTATTAGTTCACCAAATTATTCCTATCTATCTGCTTTTGGACTCTTACAGCAAGCTATTTAGTTTGAAATATTGTTGTAGTATATTAGTATAATCATAAATACAGAATGTTATTTAATAAGCAATTGCCTCAAAGCGCATATTTAGCGATTGTTCTAAACGGGCCCTTTATTGGACGGTCACACAATCAAAAAAGAGATAACAACTCACAAGCTCATGAGTAACTGCCCTGTTTGTAATGATGATTCTTCCGGTAAATTTCTCGGGAAAGTCAACCTTGTCTTTGGCACCGAATACAATCTTGTAGAGTGTTTGCACTGTGGAGCAATATACTTCGATCCTTTGCCATCGGTCGCAGAACTCAGCATTTTCTATTCCGGTTCTTACTATGATTTTGATAAATCAAGGGAAGAAGGTAAAGGCATGGCATTTGCACGCCGCCTGAAGAGATGGAAATCAATTGGAAAATTCGTTGACTTAGGATGTGCAACGGGGTTTTTCATAAACGGAATAAAGGACCATTCCGACTGGGATGTTTATGGTATAGATTTTGGTGAAAGCGCTGTTCGCTTTGCACGCGAGCATTTAGGCTTAAAAGTCGTTCAAGGGGATTTAGCTGATGCTCATTTTCCTGAATCTTTCTTTGATTATGTGCACGTCAACAATGTACTTGAACATGTTTTAGATCCCGTTGCGCTTCTTAAGGAATGCAGGCGCATTATCAAACCGGACGGCATTTTCTTTCTTTCGGTTCCCAATGGTTTCAATGACAGCCTTGATCTGATCGATTTCTGGAAGGAGGAAAAAAAGCCGGCAAGAACCAAGAGTGGACATATTTTCTTTTTTCCGGCAAGAACACTTCAGATGATGTTCAGGAATACAGGTTTTGAGATTGAGAGCAAGAAAACATACAGTCTCAAAAGGGGATTCAGAAATATCGGGTACCTTCCCAGAAAATCAAATTGGAAAAAAATTTGCTCTCCAAAGGAATCACCTGAAGAGACTGCAATCACGGAAGTCCTTATACCTGAGCAAAAGAAGAAGCACTCAGATTTCTATTACAAGTTTAGATTCATTCAGGAGAATCTACTAATGATACCGGGGCTGCACAAATTCGGCCTTGATTTTCAGTTCATTCTGAGACCCGTTTAAAACGTATGTAAGTTAATTTATATCTTTTTTTGTTGACGGAAACTTATTCAGAGCAGATCGCTGAAATTTATTGGCTATTTTGAATACGGACCTTTATTGAGCTTTCTTTTGTAAACTCCTTTCCATGTACCTGCGAATAAATGATCATTTTGTATCCAAAAAGTTTTCACCGATTCACCATGCGGATCGTCAAAGTAATCATTTCCCAAGAGATCACCGCAATTACTGAGTACGCAGATTCCTTTCTGATATGTTCCTGCAAAAATGAAATAGCCATCAGTTATTAGCGCAAATACATTTGAATTTGTGTACAAAGGTGCATGCTGCCATGTAATTCCTGAATCACTTGAGATGTAGATACCTTTTCTGTCTGAGCCCGCATAAACATATTTCCCTTTAATAAGGATCGATTGAATGTTCACAACACCTGTATCTAATATAGAAGGAGTCCATTTTATTCCGTTATTTGTTGATCTGTAAATCCCTTTACTTCCAACGGCTGCAAACATAAATTTACCGTTATATCCAAAAGGCCCGATAGTCTGGTCATTCAATGCGTATTTGCTGAAACCATTCCCGCCGTTTGAAGAAGCATATATACCTTTGTTCCTGCCAAGCCCTGCAAAGATGTAATTATCTTTTATCATCAGTGAATTGACTGATTCAGTGCTTAAGCCGGCTGCTGTCCAGTTATTTCCACTATCAGCAGATCTGAACACGCCATAATCTTTAGTTCCTGCAAAAATTGTATCTCCTTTGACTGCGAGGCAATAAACGTGCATGGTATCGATCGGAAAGCCGACTGATATCCTTACCCAGTTTGCTGAGTTCAATTCAGCTTTGTAGACACCACTGCCCTGAGTACCGACAAAAATATATCTGTTGTTTGAAGCATAGGAAAGGACTATCCGGCTGCTGATAATACTTGTATCTTTTGCCCATTGAGAATGAGAAAGGTTCAATGATCCAAAAAGCAAAATTACAGTCAACAAAATAATTATGAGCTGTCTATTCATCATAATTAATCCCGATCAAATTAATATAAAGTACTTCACATTTTCCCGGATTTTCCGGCAGCATTAAAAGAGTTCTAATTTACAGGATTTGTGGCCCACACTCCTGCTTCAGGGATGAATCCCTTATCATCCATTTCGAGCATAGCCTTTATCAAGTGGGCTATTTCTTTTCCTTCAAGTTTTGTCGGATTGAAATCTCTTTTCTTTCCGCCTGCATTCGACCCGAAATTTGTCTGAACTTCGCTTGGATTCACCAGCATAACACGAACGTTATGCTTGCGCAGTTCTGCGCGCCAGCACTCTGTCATTCCCCTGAGTGCAAATTTTGTAGCGCAATACGGAGAGCCGTTTGCAAATCCATTCTTTCCCGCGCTTGAAGCAATGTTGATAACATTGCCGTAACTTTTTTCCACGAAATGTTTTGCTGATTCACGCCCGCAAATCATAGCTCCGGTGATGTTCACATTAAGCTGTTCTGCGAATTTCTGTGTATCAATGGACATTAACGGACTGAAATACCCGTATGCGGCATTATTAACAAGCACATTGTACCCGCCAAGTCTCTCAATTGTTGTCTTAATGAGCTCGACAATCTCATTTTCTTTACTTACATCTGCAACAACAGGTATTGCGCCTATTTCTTTTGCGGCTTTTTCCAGGGTTCCTTTATCACGGCCGCATATTACAACTTTTGCGCCGTGATCAATCAGCATTTTAGCGGTTTCATAGCCGATGCCCATGCTGCCGCCGGTTACGAGTACTTTTGCATCTTTGAGGTTCATATTTTTCTTTTCTTTTTTTGAAGTTTAGGTTGTGGAATATTGAATTACTGTAATAATACCGCATTATTATTCTTTGTTAAAGGCATTTTAATATTCATCCGATGACACCAAGTCATCAAATGAGTTAGATCCTGTATTTTGAGTTCTGCATGGCAATAAAATGGCGAAATATGTAAATTTGGAATATTATAAATTTTGAAGCTATTATTTAGTTATGAACGATACCGATAAACAAGCCGAACGTATCGCAAAAATGACCTTCGCCTCAGTGTATCCGCATTATGTCACAAAAGTGGAGAGTAAAGGCAGAACTAAGAAAGAATTGAATCAGGTCATAGTGTGGTTAACAGGCTTTGATAACAAAAAACTGAAAGAATTGATTAAGGAAAAAGTGAATTTTGAAGAATTCTTCAAGCGTGCGAAACTGAATCCTAATGCGCACCTTATCACGGGAGTAATCTGCGGGTATCGTGTGGAGGAAATCGAGAATCAATTGACACAGAAGGTCAGGTATCTGGATAAGCTGGTGGATGAGCTGGCTAAGGGCAGGAAGATGGAGAAGATTTTACGAGGCTCAGAAAAGTAGTTCAGTAAGAAAATTGTCAAATCTAAAAAACAAATCAAATTATGGCGATTAGTACATCAAAAAAATTGAAAGACGGCGACTTTTGCAAGGTCATTGGCGGAACTCATGCCGGTAAATCCGGTATAGTTAGAGATATAAACACAAGCAAAACCGGCCATATTACGATCACTGTTGTACAAAAAAACGGAGTTCGGTTCAAGACACTAGGCAAGAATGTTGTTGTCGAAAGTAAATAGGATTTTACTGACACGATGATTCTAAATATCGGATAACTTACAAATCCAATAGCATAAAAAAAGGGCGCCTGCGCGCCCCTATTGTTCATTGATAAATGTTAATTGCCTATTGCTTTACACTATACCGTAAGCAAGCATTGCATTTGCTACTTTAATGAATCCGCCAATGTTTGCTCCTGTGAGGTAATCGCCTTTTTTGCCGTATGCATCTGCAGTATCAAGGCATGTTTTGTGAATGCTCTTCATTATTCCAAGAAGTTTTGCATCAACTTCTTCGCGGCTCCACATTAGGCGCATGCTGTTCTGGCTCATTTCAAGTCCTGATACAGCTACTCCGCCTGCGTTAGCAGCTTTTGCCGGTCCGTACAGGAAGTTATTCTCCTGGTAGATCTTAATAGCATTCAGATCGCTTGGCATATTTGCTCCTTCGGATACGCAGTAACAGCCTGCTGCAGCAAGACCCTTTGCAAGAGTCTCATCCAGCTCATTCTGCGTTGCGCATGGAAGCGCGATATCAACTTTCAGGCCGTGTTCTTTCACAACTTCCCAAACGCTTTTGCCTTCGTAGTATTTTACATTGTGTTTATCAGCGTATTCTTTAATTCTGCCGCGGCGGTTGTTTTTAAGATCGAACAAGAATGCCAGCTTGTTTGCATCAATACCTGATTCATCTACTATTGTGCCGTTTGAGTCTGAAGCAGTAATGGGTATGCCGCCCAGTTCGTTTACTTTTTCTATTGCATACTGCGATACATTACCTGAGCCGCTTACAGCGACGCGTTTGCTCTTGAATTCCTGTCCGCGTGTTGCAAGCATTTCTGCAGCAAAGTAAACTGTCCCGTAACCTGTGGCTTCCGGCCTTATTAAGCTTCCGCCGTAAGAAAGTCCTTTGCCTGTTAATACTCCGGTGTGCTCATTTACAATTTTTTTGTAATAGCCGTACATATAACCGATCTCTCTTCCGCCAACACCAATATCTCCGGCCGGTACATCTCTATCCGGTCCGATATGACGGAATAATTCTCTCATAAAGGCCTGGCAGAAACGCATTACTTCATCATCGGATTTACCTTTAGGCTCGAAATCACTTCCGCCTTTTCCGCCGCCCATAGGCAGTGTGGTTAAAGCATTCTTAAAGATCTGTTCAAAGCCAAGGAATTTAAGGATACCAAGATTAACGGAAGGGTGGAATCTTAAACCGCCTTTGTAAGGACCGATCGCATTATTAAACTCAACTCTGAAACCGCGGTTAACCTGAACTTCACCTGCATCATCTACCCAGGGTACTCTGAAAAGTATTGCCCTATCGGGAACAACTATTCTCTCATATATTTTTGCTTTTACAAATTCAGGGTGTTTGCTTACAGTTGGCTCTAATGTTGTAAGTACTTCTTCTACTGCCTGGAAAAATTCGGGTTGCGCTGTATCTTTGATTTTAACTTTTTCAATTACTTCTTTAATTACTGAAGAAGATTTTGCCATTGGTTTGCTCCTTTTAGCGTGGTTAATTTGATAGGTTCAGGGGAGTCGTTTTGTGTAAAAATCCCTGTTTTCATATACAAAATTACTATTTTTTTAATGTTTTAAACAATGACATTAGTCATAAACTTCTCATACATTATCATATCTCAATACTTTTTTCAGAAAATTGCGTTTAAATACTTTAAATAAACTATATTTGTCATAACCAATTTCAAAATATTAGTTATTTATGAAAATCAAGAAGTTTACTTGTATCAATTGCGGCGCACCCAAGGTAAACGAATATAAATCTCCATACATAATGTGTGATTACTGCGGGTCGTTTACCGATATTGATTTTACATTAGGGCTTGATAAATGGAATGAATCAACCAGCAAGACCCTGAATTATCAGTATAACAAGATAGAAGTAATGAACCGTATCCAGGCAGCATTACAAAGAGGCGATAAGAAAGAATATTACGACCTGCAAAGAAGCTACTGGGATTATTATTACCGCACATACCCGGCTTACCTGCCGCCTTCGATCGATGATGGCTATAAGTACAGAGACTACCTTGATGTTTGCGCTGAATCAAGCACAGAGTACGGCTTTGATACCAAGTGGCAGGAGTACGGCATTAAGCAGCAGCAATTACAGAATTCTCTTTCATACTATCAAACAGGAGGAGCAACAAAGGTTAACAGTGAAGGTTTCTTTAAGCTTGCAGAATTTTTTCTGGGAATGACAAAAGAAGGGATGCGGGTGTTTTACGACAATCCAAAGTATGCTGTCATGCACGATCTAATTCCTGAGCAGGTTCATCTGAAAATGAAGCTTTCTATGTTTGTGCAGGTGTGGATTCCATATTTGACCGAAGAAGATCAGGACAAGTTTTTGAAGATGACGGGATTCAATATGCAGTATGTAGAAATCGAAAAACCTGCCGGAAGAACAGGAGAGTGTGAGCATTGCAAAGCCGAAATTTATATTCCTGAGGGTTCATTTAAGGTGCATTGTGAAAGCTGCCACAAGACAACGAAAGTTCAGCAGGTGTTTAAGTGTATGTCATGCGGCGCAGAAAATAAAGTGCCGGAGTATCCCGCAAAGCCAATTGACTGCGAATTC
>JAUQWT010000268.1 GCA_030835005.1 Ignavibacteria bacterium
AGTAAACAGAGTACATTTAATTTTGTTAAGCACAAAGTCCATGCTAAGGGTTTCATTCTTCCACGCTTTCAGGTTTCCGACCAGGCATTGCCACTCAACTGAGGCTTTCACTGAAAACGCAGAATAAGCTTCTTTGCTTGATCTGCCCGGATCGAGGCAAAAGACCTCAATCTTTTTTCCAAGCGTGCTGTTGAACAAAAGCCTTGCATTCACAACTTTAGTATCGTTGAAGATCAGCAGTGAGTTCTGTGGTATATGATCAACTACATTCTTAAAGATATCTTCGGAAATTCTGCCGCGCTCATAAACAAGCAGCTTGGAATTATCACGCCCGGGCAGAGGAAATGCCGCGATCGTTTCAGAGGGAAGCTCATAGGTATAACTGCTGATCGAAATTTCTTTGGGGTTATTCATTATTGAAGCGGATTTAAGGAAGTTTATAGATCTTTTGGGACAGTTTTATCAGTCAAGTTCTGCTATACATTTAAGCTCAATTGCTATAGGTGTTGGAAGGGATAGTATTTCAAGAGTTGTACGGCATGGGGGAGAGGGTACATCTTTAAAATACTCTGCCCATAGCCTGTTATATACGGGGAAATCATCCTTCATGTTGGTTAAATAGACAGTAACATCCACAAGGCGGCTCCAGCTGCTGCCGGATTCTTCGAGTATCCATTTTACATTCTGAAATACAGATCGGCACTGTGTTTCTATATCATATGAAGTAATTTTCCCGTTTTCGTCAAGCTCAACGCCGGGAATTTTCTTTGTTCCCCTTTCGCGCGGGCCAACTCCGGAAAGGTAAAGCAAATTCCCTACGCGCCTTGCATGCGGATATAAGCCAACCGGTTCAGGTGCTTTTGCGGAATTTATCATATCTTTTTTATCCATCCTATCAGCTATCTAAACAATTCCCTTACTTCCGGTTTTACGTACGCGCTGAATTCTTCATACGGAATAAATATTGTTACTTCTCCATCGGCATAAGAAGAGATCTCATAGGGTATATAATTGAACATAATATTTCCCGGTGTAATGAGAAAGTTATCGTTTGTACGGATAGTATCAACAAATAAACCGGATTCCATTAAGCTTGTTCCCGGAGGGATCCCTCTTTCAAGCTTATAATACTTTTCAAGAAGTGCCGGCATTTTCTCAATTCCGTTTTTGGTCAGCACGTCATTAAGCGTTAGTATCTTTCTTCTTTTCAGGTCCAGGTTTGTATACGCAGTACCGTAATTACCATGTGCGCCGCCGGTATAAGCATAATCGTAACTCGAGATCGCAAAAAGATTATCATCATAATATACAGGCATAATAATATCTACTTGGTCCAGCGAATAGCTCCACCCGCCGTCAGCAACATCTTCCTTTTTTACATCTTTGTTATATTCAAAGAAGTCTTTCATAAATTTTTTTCTATCTGCAAGCATCAGCTCGCCGATCTCTGTAAGGCCGGTCTTCTTATTCATTTGTTTCAATATCGCATTTCTTACAAAAAGAGAATTTGCGTATTTCTCTGTTGGCCAAACAACTCCATCGGCATAGTGGGCATTCGGAGTCTCCAGTTCTTTAAACAACCTCTCACTTCCCTCAACATGAACATATTCAAACCCGGCAGAAGAGCTCTTATTTTCTACCAGACGGAAATCCTGTGTAAGCGTTCCGTCTTTGCTTGTCCAAACACCTTTGTAAGTGTTTTCTGAGAAGATTCCTTTGAATGTTTCAGAATCTTCATAACCGTAATATGCACCCATCAGCAGTGAGTCTCCGCTGAAATTTCCATAGACTACCATTGGTTTTTTGTATTTATCATAATAATAGTAACCTCTCAGTTCATCACCGTACTTTACAAGATTCATGGTGACAGGATACAGGTTTATCGATCCTGTTAAGGTTTTAAACCAGTATTTATCGCCGGATTGAGATGTATTTACAGCAAAAACAAACAAAAGCAATAATACAATTTTCTTCATTATTTTCATCATTTCTAAGAAGGAAATCCTTTCTTGCAGTTAACAAAATTATGAATATTGTACGGTAAAAACAATTGTAAAGTTCCTGTTTTTCAGTTTTTTAAACTTAACCAACAAAGTATTACATTGCTGTTAGTTTGATTATCAATTATTTTACATATCAAATCTCTATTAAATACTAAATTTCTATTAAACAAAAATGAAAATAAGTGAAGCATTTATTGGTGAGCTTCAGCACGAAGCTGAATCAACGAGAAAACTCCTTGAACGCGTGCCTCTCGATAAACCAGACTGGACGCCGCATGAAAAATCAATGAAACTAGGCAATCTTGCTAACCATGTAGCGGAATTGCCTGGATGGGTTTCTGTCAGTTTGGATCAAGACGAACTGGATTTTGCAACATTTGAGTACAAACCTCAAATCCCAAAAACAACCGAAGAACTGCTGAAGAAATTTGATGATAATCTTGCCAAAGCAATGAATTCTTTGAATAACGCAAGCAATGAGAAATTCAGTGAGAGCTGGACAATGCGCAACGGCGAAAAAATATTCATGACTCTGCCTAAAGCAGCTGTACTCCGCTCATTTTCTCTCAATCACTTGTATCATCACAGGGCGCAGCTTGGCGTATATCTGAGACTTCTTGATGTACCGCTTCCGGGAATTTACGGCCCGACGGCTGATGAAAGCATTATGTAGAAATGATGTTTTAAATGTGCACGATTAAAAGGATCGCTCTTTCAGCGAGCCGCCATTTTTTTCGGTGCATTCAGGGGATGCACTCTGCAGCAATATCCGGAAATTCATGGATCTGCGTGAAGAAACATTAAAGGAGCATTCTAAAAGACAAACATTAAAGATCACTGCCTGGATAGGTAATAATGATGACAGGTACAGGCAGTTCCTGCAATTATTCCTGTATGATGATTACAGAGTAGTTCAGAGAATCTCATGGGTCTTAAGTCTAGTGGCAGAAAGCCATCCAAAACTTGTTGAAAAACATATAGGTAAAATAATCAACAGGCTTGATGATAAGGATATTCACGTTGCTGTAAAAAGAAATGTAATTCG
>JAUQWT010000269.1 GCA_030835005.1 Ignavibacteria bacterium
TGCTGATCGCAATAAAGCGCGTTTATCATAAAACTTTGTGGAAAGCTGTATTGGTGACAGTTTTCATGACACTTTCCTACTGGATTCTCATAACGATCTGGATGATAGGTACAGTTCTGCTTAGCGCCGTAAGGGCTGCATGAAAAAAGCGGCCAACTCTTGCAGGTTCGCCGCCTTTATTTTTTCCTAAACTCAGATGTTTATTTTGCCGCAGGGAGGCATTTGCTTATGCTTATTTAATGAGGATCATTTTCTTTACATCTGAAAAGTTATCTGCATCTATCCTGTAATAGAAAATGCCCGAACTTAATTTCCCGGCATTAAAATCTGCTTCATAACTTCCGGCCTGTTTGAATTCATTAACCAGCAATGCAACTGTTCTTCCCAATACATCAAAAACTGTAATTTTCACAAATGTATTTACTGGTATGGAATAACTGATACTGGTAACCGGGTTAAACGGATTAGGGTAATTCTGTGAAAGTGAGAATGCTGAGGGGATATTATTGTTCCCGTTAACACCAGTTAAAACTCCAAGCGTATCAGCCAGTTTGATCACATTACCGTTTGAAGATACTGCATAACCATAAACCGTATTTGCCCAATGGAAAAAATCAAAATGTATAAGGTTCGTTACTCCCGGAGTTGGTGTTGTAACCCATGTAATACCGTTATTGGTACTCCTTTTAATCCCTCCGTTTGAACCAAGTATATACACAACCGGGGTTGCAGGGACCCACACAAAATAACAGGTGCCTGTAACTCCGCTTCCAATATCAACATTATTCCATGTATTGCCTCCGTCTGTTGTCCTTGAAATCATCGGGAGTGAAGTAGATGTAGCTGCTACTCCATATAATTTGTTTGAATGGAAAGCTATTGCCGAAGTATAATTCCCGCTGACACTTATTTGCTGTGTATTCCAGATTGCTGAATTGTTTGTGGTAAGCCTTATTCTGGCCGCACCGTTATTGAGGCCAAAACCGTAAAAATCATTATCAACTATCATCAATGAATTCTGCGCATTAGATACTCCTGTGACACCTGCATTGAGCTCAACCCAATTGCCTCCTGAATTCTGCGTACGATAGATCTTTTCTGCAATTGCCAGTCCAAACCTGTTTCCATTTACTTTGGTGAATGCCAGGCCGGTAAAATGTCCGCCATTAAGGCCTGTTGTTAAAATAATATCCCAGTTCAATCCAGCGTTTGTGGTCTTATACAGGTTGGCATTTCCTGTAAGGTATCCTTCACCTGCAAATGCAATATTATCACTGAAGCCCCATATACAATACAATTCATTATTGATTCCGTTAACTGGAACTGTAAGCCAGGTAGTACCTCCATTGGTTGTTCTGAAAATTTTTGGAGCACTCAAACTTCCGTCTGCTATCCATGCCGAATTTATTCCCGAAACACTGATGTTCGGTTTGGTCCCCGGGTTCACCACATTGCCGGCAGGAACCCAGTTTTGTGCACTTAAATTTAAAGAAAATGCTAATACTAACAGAATGAACTTAAAATTTCTCATGTGTGAGCCCTCTTTCGTAACTAATTTAGCTAACATAAATCATGATAAATATCACCTGTAAGTGGTATTATGGTCTGAGGCAGTTTCAAATTTGACCTATTTTTGAAAGGAAATAGTAAATGGGAATAGCTACTGTACCAATTAAGCGTTCAGGAATCAATAGCCGCTACTTAATGAGAATCATTTTTTTGGTTTGAGAGAAACTCTCTGCAATCAACGAATAGAAATACACACCGCTGGAGTATGATGATGCATCAAAATCCACTGAATAAGTACCCGGCTGTAATTCACTGCTAAGCAGAATATCAATCATTTTTCCTGTCACATCAAATATTTTCAATTCAGTAAAGGTTTTTTGCGGGATTTTAAACTCAATATTTGTAACAGGGTTGAACGGATTGGGAAAATTTTGCAGTAAACTGTAGCCTACAGGAATGGCTGTACTGATCTGCTTCACTGAAACAGGGATGTTTTCGCACAACACCCAAAATGGTTTTTTATTGTATGTTGTATTCCATATGTTATATATATCAGTAAGTGATTTCCATATGACTTTTCCTTGAGCTATCATTGGTGCAATTGAATCAATGAATTGTGAAATTTTGGTGACACGTGCTGCATTAAGATCACCAACGCTGAATATTGAAAATGCGGGATAAAAGCCGGTATCAGGCAAGCCGCCTGAATTCAGCTGGTTCACTATGTTTCTTACTGTCTCCGCATTATTCGTTATGTTTAAGGTATCTTCAATATGATTTTCACAGCCATGACCAAGAACTACAAGATGTTTAGTACTGTCATGGTAATAGTAGTTAGCCATGTTTTGCGGCTTCCACGCTCCAAGCGGGTTTGGATCATTTACGTGCAATGGTGTCCCGCTTCCCCATAATATATCAGGCTTCCAGAAATATGTTGTGTAAACTCTTCCGTAAATTCCGTTTTCAAGATTCTCCCAGTTGTTACCATTTATAACTGTGTCATAGAGAAAACCGCCGACAACTTTTGTCGGTGTAATACCTAATTGCTGATGCAGGTATGCAACATCGGCATAATTATAGCCGTTAGCTTCATGGGAATGAGGATCGCAGATTACCCCTTTATCTTCAACCATCCACTTTATCAAATTTTTGCCGTTCGTGTTCGATGTAACACTGCCTGTATCAAATTGAATAACACCCAGCAAAAATTTCCAGTCAGATTGGAAACTCCACACTGCGCCTTTTGACTGCACAATATCTGCTATCTGAACAAGGAGATCTCTTTTTGGTTTATAAAAATTATAAGTTGTCCAAGGCGAATTGTCTTCATTGTGCGATACTAAGGTCATGTAAACAGGCGGATGTGACTGAGTGTAAGATTTGCCAGCCAAAACAAAAACACTTACCACTAACAAACAAAATGTAATTTTAGACGATTTCATGATCTGCCTCCTGGTTATTCTGTTAAATGTATGACAGACACAATCAAAAAAAGTTTAAATCAGTATAACAAAAAAGGCGTACACAAAATGCACGCCTTTTAGCCAATATTACGTTTCTTTTACTTAACAAGTAACATTTTCTTAGTTTTCCTTAAATCCTGTGTTCTAAGCTGATAAAAGTATACTCCGCTTGAATATGCAGAAGCATTCCAATCAACTTCATATGTACCTGGTGCAAGAGCTTGGTTCAAAAGCTCGGATATCTGGACACCAAGCGAGTTGTATACTATTAATTTTGTGACAAAAGCATGTGTCCCCTCATCAGATGGAATCGAAAACCTTATTTTTGTAACTGGATTAAACGGATTAGGATAATTCTGCTCTAAACTGAAATCATTCGGAATTTCTGTACTTATCTGATTCAAAAATGTTACCCCTCCATTTGTTGTCTTTAGGATCTTACCCGACCAGGTTGAGATAAATCCGGTATTTGCTGAGGTAAACCATACATCAGTCAGGATTTCCGTAACTGGAGAAACCTGCGTCTGCCAGTTTGCCCCGCCGTTTGTGGTTCTGATTATTGCACCGTTATTACCGCAAGCAACTGCGGTACTGGGATCAGTAAAATAAATGCCAAAAAGAGATTCAACCGTACCGCTTGGTATAAGTACCCAGTTTGCTCCGGCATTAGTCGTCCTTAAAATTCTGCCTGCATCGCTCACGGCAATACCGGTATTATCATCGGTAAAATGTATATCTCTCAGGTTTTCGAAATTTACAAATGGTGCGCTGAGTGAAGACCAGTTCATGCCGGAGTTCGTAGTTTTCAACAAAGTTGCAGACCCCGAAACATATCCTGTATTCTCATTTAAGAAATGCATATTTGATAAGGCGCTTGAAACTCCGCTGGCAAGCACATTCCATGTTGTACCACGATCTGTTGTCTTTATGATCTTTCCAACACTACCAGCGGCAAATCCGGTAAATGAATTGACAAACTGAAGTCCCCAATACTGTGTGACAGTATCATTTGTATTAAGCAGTGTCCAGTTGCTGCCGCCGTTAACTGTTCTGATAATTCTCCCGTTATTTCCACTCATAAATACTGTATCAGGATGAACTATCCATATAGCCATGAAACGCATTGAAGTAAATCCGGAGCTCTGATCGCTCCAGTTCAGCCCCCCGTTAGTAGTTTTGTGAATATTGAAAGTTGATCCGTTGTATATCGGAGCAGTTGTAAACCCGGTATTAGCATCCCAGAATCTTATTGTCTGCAATGACTGAGCCGGGCTGAATGTATGAGAAATAAACCAGCCTTGTGAATATGTTATTATGGGTATAAGTATCAACAGTATTATATTCTTCATTTGGATTGAATTGATTATATAAAAATCATAATGAAAAACTTATGTATCAAGATAAAACCGAGTGGTTAGAATTTAGTCTTCTTTCAAAGAATTTTGTATTGGTGATAATTTTGCCATTCAGGGAGGAGTACTGAAGCCTTCCACTAGATTGAGGCACCTGGCCTGGCTAGATAGTTGCGTGACATTTAATTTCGTCAATTCTCAATTAAACGAATAATAATCATATGTTTAATATGGTATTAATTATATTAATAAATAAGAAGAATATAATTAATTTAATTAATTTAGATATTGATTTTATTAATTTTCTGTATTATATTTGAAAAAACAAATAAACCAAAATGGCATACAAATTACTTAGTGACTGTCCGGTATGCGGCGACAAACTCAAAGCCGTAAAGCTCACTTGCTCTTCATGCGGGACATCGATAGAAAGTGAATTCTCGCTTTCAAAGTTCGAACAGCTTACAACCGAGCAGCTGCAGTTCATAGATGTATTCATGAAATGCAGAGGCAGTATCAAAGATGTTGAAAAAGAACTTGGTGTTTCATATCCAACGGTGAGATCTCGCCTGAACGAGGCGGTAAAAGCGTTGGGGCATTCAATTGAAGAGGACGACAAAACTATAGGTGTTCGCAGTATTATTGATAGTATTGAAAGCGGCGAGCTTACGCCTGAAGAAGCAGTAAAGAAATTAAAATCAAAGTAAAGGAATAAAAACCATGAATGAAGAAATAAAACGGATTCTAAAACTTGTTGAAGAAGGAAAAATTAATTCCGAGCAGGCATCTGACCTGATTAACGCGCTAAAGAGCGAAGGCAGCGCAGAAAAGGCGGCAACAGCACAAAAAACTGACAGGCATCTGAAAGTGAATATCACTTCAAGCAAAGGAAAGAATCTGAACATTAAGCTGCCGGTCAAATTTGTTAAAGGAATCATCAAAGCAACGGGCAAAATGCCTGTTCACATAAACGGCGACCAGGAAATCGACATGAAAGTCATTTCAGAGGCAATTGAAAACGATGTTACCGGTAAAATAGTTGAAATGCATACAAACAACGGCGACTACCTTGAAGTTGTAATTGAATAAGCAAATCTCTGCACTATTTTATTAGCAGCATCTTTTTGGTGATCTTAATACTTCCGGATTGCAGTGTATAAAAATATACTCCTCCTGCAAAACCGTTTGCATCCCATACTGCCTCATACATGCCCGGCGTTAACAGCCCGATTGATAGATCACTAACCAGTTTCCCCGTAACATCAAATATCCGAAGAGATCTGCTTTGCGTCTCTTCCACCCTGGGTATAGAAAACCTGATCTTGGTAACAGGGTTAAATGGATTTGGATAGTTCTGGCTTAATGAAAATTCAGATGGAATTTCATTTCCCAAATTGCTTATTCCCGTTTCATTCTGCACTGTGATATAGCATGATTTTACAAGGGTATCTGAACCGAATGCATTAGCTGCAACAAGTGTTACCTGGTACACTCCGGGAGAGCTGTATGAAATATTTACCGGATTCTGCTGATTTGAAGTGGGAGTATTTGAGCCGGGAAATTGCCACAACCATGAGGTTGGAGCAAATGAAGATTGATCTGTAAAATTAATCTGTTCACCCATAAGAATAACATTCTTACTTGCTTTGAAATCTGATACAGGTTTAATCGTATGAACCGTTTTGTAAGCTTTGATCTCTGTACCGCTGCCTGCTGTTATGAAGATCCCGTCTTTTGATAGTGAGGGGCCGCTATAATAATTGTATGGAATATTTAAAGTCCATTTTATCGTTTGCAGATTTGGCGAAAATGCAACGTACCTCCCATTGCCGGTTTCGGCTGTGCTGATATAAACCGTAGAATCAGCCCCAGCGGCAAAATAGGATAGCGGTGTTTTTACTTGTGCAGAATCCAGAAAATTACCGGTTGCGGGGTCGAGCCTATATACTGTACTGTTTGCAAACTGAGATGGGTCGTTAATATTAGAGGCGTATAAAGAACCGTCTTTACCTATTCCTTTAACTACAAATCCGGGGCTATGGCTCCATTGCTGCACAAAAGTACTTCCGTTGTCTTTGAAGGCATACAACATACCACCATCTCTGCAGATATATATTGTTCCGTCGGGTCCTATACAAAGATCATTTTCCTGATCTCCGTCACCCGGCAAATCGGCAGAAGTATACTTTGTTGCTCCGGTATTCATATCAATTGCGATAAGCTTTTTCGGAGTTACGATAGATCCTGTCCAGTGATAATATGTGTTCCCATAAATACAGTATCCCCCATCGGGTGAAACAGGAATTATATAATTATTTGTCCACCTGGCAACACCCGTGTTCTTGTTTATTCTTCTGCCCTTATCTACTGGATCTCCGTCACAGGCAAATAAGAGCCCGGTATTACCCGGAAACATATCCGAAGCAATTGACCATTTGACCGAACCATCAGTAACATTAAGAGCATACAATATTCCGGTAAAATAGTCATGTGCGTAAACTGCATCCTCGTTGAATCCAACAGCATACATTCTGGAAGATGAATTGATAATTTTTTCCCACACAAGTGCACCTGTATTTATGTTCCTTAACTCGATCTTCCCTGTATAGGGAGAAAGGATCACCCGCGAAGTTACAAACTTATCTCCATAAGTATAGATTGAATTCCCCCATGCTGTTGTGTTTGTGCTGTTAACGCTCCAGTATGCTGAAGCTGTGTTGTTTGGACCGGTTATTTTGCTTAATCCGTTTCTTTGAAAATTGCCTCCGGTTGTGACCCAGTTTTGAGTATAAGTACGGAGGGATAGAAGCAATTGAAAAATAAGTAATATCAGCAGAGTCTTCATGTTATTGATGATTAGATTTGATACAATAATAATTATGTTTTCGTAATAAAACCATAAAGATAATTGTATATTGAACCGTTTGGCATGCGTTCTTCACAAACATTTACAATTGAATGCTTGAAACTTTAAAGCCGTATATGTATTTTTACTTACTAAAGCCCAATAACTTTATAAACAAAATGGAGGAATAATGTTCAAAAAATCACCTTTTTTAGCCATTCTATTAGCTGTTGCTGCAATAAATCTGTTTGCGAAAAGCCCTGGGGATAAATCTGAAGACTTTTCACTATCAAACTGGGACGGAACCAAGTATAACTTAACAGAGTCTTTAAACAATTCCAAAAATGGAGTCATTGTGATTTTCTGGTCAGCTGAGTGCCCATGGGTTCAGCCGTATAACGACAGGATAAACGATTACGTGAAAGAAATGAGTGAAAAGGGTTTTACTGTTTGGGCAATAAATGCAAACAGTACTGAAAGCCTTGAAGAAGTAACCGGCCATGCAAAAAAGAACGGGTATACTTTCCCTGTCTTAAAAGATGAGAACAATGTGGTTGCAGATATGCTTGGCGCTACAAGAACTCCTGAAGCATTTATGATATCAAAAGAAATGGTTATTCTGTATCATGGAAGGATATCAGATAACAAGAATAAAGCAGAACAAACAACTGTTGATCTAATGAACGCTGTAAATGACGTTTCCAATGGCCGTGAAGTTGCTGTTAAAGAGACAAAATCATTTGGCTGCGGGATTAAAAAAGTTGGCCAGCAAAATTAAGTTAAAATCCAAAGAATGAGACATGTAAGAATTCTTAAATTCGCATCGGTACTGTCATTATTATCATTTCTTGCAGTATCAAATCAGTACTCCCAGGAAGTTAAGCAGATCAATAGTATTGATGAGCTTAGAACTGTTCTGGATAGCGGAAAAGGAAAAGTAATGCTGGTAAATTACTGGGCAACTTGGTGTGTTCCGTGTGTAAAGGAATTCCCTGAGCTTGTTAGACTTTATGCCGCTTATAAAGAAAAGGGATTTGAACTTGTTTTCATTTCGCTTGATGACTTAATTGATAAGGATACAAAACTTAAAAGTTTTCTTTCAAAGCAAGGGGTTGATTTCGCTACTTACTTCGGGAATTTTCCGAAGCCTGAAGTATTGATGGATTTCATGGATAAGAATTGGCAGGGTGAAATTCCGGCAACGTTTATTATTGATAAAGAAGGCAATACTGTAAAAACTATTTTCGGATCAAGGAGCTATGAAGAGTTTGAAACCGAGATCCTGAAATTGATGTAACCTGCAGAGCTGTGCAGTAAAATAAGGTTTATTAAAGAACAAGGGGGCATGCCCCCTTGTTCTTTAATACAGAATTGCTATCACATTTCTATCCCGGCAGTGTGGCCATCTGGAACCAGAAATCCTCAATAATCTTGACTGCTTGCGTATATTCATCAAAATCAACAGGTTTAGTGACGTAGCAGTTTGCGTTCAGGTCGTATGATTTGGTTACATGCTCTTCCGAACTGGAGCTGCTGAGCATGATTACCGGAATTCTCTTAAACTCAGGATCATTCTTTATCTTCTCAAGCACCTCAAAGCCGTTCTTTTTGGGAAGATTGATATCAAGTAAGATAATATCAGGTCTGATCCTCGAAGAATACTGCGCTTTTGCATACAGAAAATTCAATGCATCCTCACCATCTCTTGCGACAGAAAAATTCTTTTCGATCTTGCTTTCACTGAAAGCTTCTTTAATAAGGCGAACATCACCTTCATTATCTTCAACCAGTAGTATGTGCAAACTTCTCGGTATAGTATCCATTTTTTATAGTTTTATGCACCAAAATACCTAAATAATACTCTAACAACAATATATAAGCATAAAGGACTAAGCTGAGGGCTGTTAATTTGTCTTTAATTGTTTCTAATTAAACTAAATACCTTGATTGCTGTTAATCAGGAATAGTAAAATTGAAAGTTGATCCTTCACCCGGAACTGATTCAACCCAAAGGTGGCCGCCAAGCTTTTCGATTATTCTTTTGCAGATCGCAAGTCCGATACCTGTACCCGGATACTCAGAGTTGTTATGAAGCCGCTGGAAGATAACAAAGATCTTGTCACTGAATTCCTTATCGATACCTATTCCATTATCAGAAACTGTAAAGAGCCACTCATCACCTGCATGTTTGGCAGAAATGTTAACAACCGGCGGTACTCCGTCTTTTTTGAACTTAATAGCATTGCTTATTAGATTCTGGAACAGTTGGTTCAACTGAAGCTGATTTGCCTTTACTGTGGGCAGAGTTTCAGTATTTACAAATGCGCCGTTTTCTTCAATTGATGCCCTCAGGTTGGTTAAAGTCTGCTCAACAACCTTATTGCAGTCAACATCTTCAAGCGGTGCTTCTTTTGTGTTTACCCTTGAATATACAAGCAGGTCGTTAATAAGAACTTTCATTCTCATGACACCATCAACAGCATAATTGATAAAATCATCTGCCTCGCCGCTTAACTTGCCTTTATATCTGCGCTGTAAAAGCTGAATATAGCTGGCAACCATCCTGAGCGGTTCCTGCAGGTCATGACTTGCAACATAGGCAAATTGCTCCAGTTCTTTGTTTGATTGTGACAACTTATCTGCAAGCTGTTTAAGCTTCTCTTCAATTGTTTTGTGTTCTGTAATATTTATAAGTACGCCTGCCATGTGCGAATCACCATTATTGCGTACTTTTATCATATGGTCTTCAACCCAGATATAACTTCCATCGGCTTTCCTAACTCTGAACTCGAGGTTTAGAACTCCCGGTGAACCTATCTTGTGCCATTCCCTGGTTTTTTCATCAATATTCTTCCAATCACCAGGATGTGTGATCGACTTAAAGAAATCCCTGTCCTGGAATACAGCCGAGGAGTACCCGAGCATTTCCAGAACGTTATCACTCATGAATTCTTTGCCTCCGCCTGTCTCGTATAAGACCACATCCTGAAGATTCTTAAGAAGTGTGGCAAGCCTGAATTGTGTTTTGCTAAGTTCTTCCTGTGCTCTTTTTGCATCTGTAATATCTCTCTGCGAACCCCATAGCCTTACCAGGCTGTCATTTTCAACAATTCCAACAAGATTGTTTACAAAGATCTTCTTATTGTTTAATTTATCTACTTCTACAGACTCAATATTATCGATCTTATACCCGTTCATAAAGCTCTTCATAAGGTATTCAATATTTTTCGGTTCAGATTCCGGCATAAGTTCACCTAATCTGGCGCCAACAATATCAACGGCAGATGCATACCCGTACATTCCGGCAAATACATCATTACACTCTGCCAGATAGCCGTACTTGAACGCATGTTTTATCTGTTCATCTACGGGAAGTTTAACAGAGATAGGCTCAAGGAATTCAAAACGCCAAATACCTTCGGTACTTTGCTTTACGAAAGCGCGGTATCTTTCTTCGCTCTTTCTCAAAGCTTTTTCTGTTTCTTTTCTTTCTGTTATATCGCTGTAAATTCCGTAAACGCCAATTTGATCCTCTTCAAGAACAATGGGATAAGCCAGGATTGACACATCAACCATACTTCCATCTTTTCTCTTTCGTTCAGTTTCTCTATGGATGACCTCTCCCCTCAATACAAACAGCGTCATCTGTGATGCCTGTTCGATCTGGCTCTCAGGAACGATCATAGAGTTAAGCACTTTTCCTTTTATCTCATCAGCGCTGAACTGAAACATTCTTTCAAATCCTTTATTGGCATTAAGTATCCTGTCCTGATTATCAAGAATAACAATACCTTCAGGAGAATTCTCAAACAGCTGCTGGAAGTACGATTTCTGCAGCAAAATCTCCTGCTCTGCCTTTTTGCGCCCTGTTATATCCCTGTAATTCAGTACAATAGCGCCAATTGCCGGATCATCAAGCAAATTATGTGCTGTTGCTTCGTGCCACATCCATTTGCCTTCATTATTCCGGAACCTGAACTGAACATTGCTGATTATCTCTCCCGGTGTTTTCTTAACACTCTCTATTAGGTTCTTCGCAATTGCAGTATCTTCTTCATTTATAAAATCAAATATATTCTTTCCAATATACTCTTCAACTTTATAACCAAGTATTTTTGTTATAGATGGACTTGCATAAACAATATTGCCATTCTCATCTACAAGAGAGATCAAGTCAGTAATGTTTTCGATCAGGGCTCTGAATCTCTTGTCTTTTTCACGAAGCTCTTCTTCGGCTTTTTTCTGTTCGGTAATATCAATGCATATCTGGTTAATGGCATGTGCTTCCCCGGTTTCATCAAATTCTGCATACAAATATGTATCAAGCCATACGGTCTTTTTGAACCTGTTTACTATTCTGTAATCAATATGCTGAGTACCGGTGTATTTTATCTCAGCCCACTTGCTGTAGAAATTGAATACTTTGTCCCTGTCATCTATATGGATCATTTCAATAAGCTTCTCTTCTTCAAGAGTATTGAATTCTTCCATACTGTAACCGGATTGCCTGATGAATTCATCATTTACAAAGTCATATGCCCTGGTCTTCAATATTATCCTTGTCACTGCAACCGGAGCATTAGCTGCCAGGTTTTTATACTTGTTTTCACTGTCAAGTATCTTTGCTTGCGCAGTTTTCTGATCGGTGATGTCTATACAAATCTGGTTGATCGCCAGAAGTTTCCCCGAATCATCAAAATCCGCGAACAGAAATGTATCAACCCAGATCAGCTCGCCTGAACGCTTGTATGTACGGTAATCGATATGCTGGGTACCTTTGAATCCATCTTCCTGCCATTTTCTGTAAAACGCAGTAACTTTTTCCTTGTCTTCAGGGTAAGCCATCAGTTTCAGAGTTTCCTTATCCAGAGAATTATATTCTTCCATGTTGTACCCTGTCTGCCTTATAAACTCATCATTTACGTATTCATACTTCATCGTATCAGCAGAAATTCTTGTTACGGCAATTGGAGCATTGGTGGCAAGATTCTTATACTTCTTCTCACTCTCGTATATTGCAAGTTCAGCTTTTTTGCGGTTCGTTATATCAATGCAAATTTCGTTCATCATTACAGCTCTTCCGGACTCATCGAAATCCGCATAAATAAAAGTATCAAGCCAGATCAGCTGCTGTTTAATGTTTAAAATCCTGTAATCAAAATGAAGAATATCCCTGAAACCATCGTGCTTCCACTTTTCGTAATTCTCCTGAACTTTGCTTCTGTCTTCAGAATAAATAATTCTTGTTTTTTCAGATCTGGAGAGCCTGCTGTATTCTTCGACAGAACATCCCATCTGGCGCGCAAACTCATCATTGGCGTATTCAAAATTATTGTTTAACATCGAAAACCTCGCAACAGATACCGGAGCATTCTGAGCTAGATTTCTGTACTTTCTTTCGCTTTCCAGCAAAGCCATCTGGAATTCTTTATTGCGTGTAATATCCCTGCAGATAATAAAGAGCTCTTTTGGTTTACCCTGGTCATCATTGATAAGCCGGGTGCTTTCATTTACCCAGATTTCTGAGCCATCTTTTCTTACTTTTCTGAACTCAAGATTTGCGTTTTCTATTTTCTTGGAAAAGATTTCATCAACTCTTTTTTTCACCAGGAGCAGATCTTCCGGGTGAACAACTTGCCAAATCTCTTTTCCAAGCAATTCATCCAGCGAATAACCAAGATACTCTGCGCCAAATTTATTTACTGATTTGACAATCCCCTCGCCTGAAACCGAGAAATACATATCAGGAGCGCTGTCATACAGGTCCTGGTATCTTTTTTCGCTCTGCTTTACAGCTTCTTCAGCTTTTTTACGTTCGGTGATATCGCTTGCTATGCCAATGTGTGCAACTGTTACACCTTTATCATTCTTTAAAACTGAAGTGGAGAGATACACCGGAAATTCATGCCCGGATTTTGACCTGTTGATAAGCTCTCCCTGCCAGCCGCCTTTATCTGTACGTTCAACGATCTCATTGTTTATATTTTCCTGATTTCTTGATCCGCGGACGATATTTATTGGTTTTCCAAGAATTTCTTCCTTTGAGTAACCATAAACCTTTTCAAATGCATCATTGACAAATATTACTTTCCCGTCAAGATTTGTTATGCTTACACATTCACTTATTCCTTTAACAGCCTGGGCAAGCATGTTTATCTTTTCCTGGGCGATCTTCCTTTCAGAAGTATCCCTTACAAACAACTGTACTACTTCTTCATCAAGAAGCTTTATAAGCCGCATACTAATTTCAACTTCAACAAAAGAGCCGTCTTTCCTCTTGTATTGAGTTTCAAACTGGTAATTGCCTCTTTCTTTTAATGAGGAATATATTACAAAAGTATTATCAATTATGTTTTCGTTTATAAGGTCTGAGAATTTCAAATGCAGAAGTTCATCTTTGGAATATCCAAGCAGTTTTCCAGCCTGGTTATTTACCGAAATTATCCTGCCGTTTAATGACTGGACAAATATTGCATCTGTCGCAAAATCAAACAGGTTCCTGAACTTGTTTTCGCTTTCCTTAAGCGCATTTTCGGAGATCTTTCTTTCTGTAATATCCTGAATGATAAGTACTGCACCTGTTACCCTGCCTTTATCATCCCTGAGTGGAGATGAACTGTGGTCTATTGTAATTTCCCTGCCGTTTTTTGCAATCAAGATGGTGTGATTGCTTCGGCCAATGACTATATTCTCTTTTAAAACTCTTTCAATCGGATTGACAACCGTTTCCTTTGTATCTTCATCAAGGAGTACAAAAATATCTTTGGCAATCTTTCCCGCTACTTCGGAAAGTTCCCAGCCTGTTAAAGCTTCTGCAACCGGATTCATGAACTTGATCTGTCCCTGCTCATCAGTAACAATTACTGCGTCACCAACGCTGTTCAAGATTGTGCCCAGCCACCTTTCGTTTTCTTTAAGGCGCGTTTCCATCTGGTGCTTATATAAAGCCATTTCGATGCTTGAGCGCAGGTATCTTTCCTCGAAAGGTTTTAAGATATACCCAAGCGGCTCGGTCATCTTTGCGCGTTTCAGTGTCTTATCATCTTCGTAAGCGGTTAAGTATACTATGGGGATATTGTATTTCTTCCTTATCTCCATGGCAGTTTCAATGCCGTCGATATCTCCTTTTAAGACAATATCCATCAAGACAAGATCAGGGCGAAGCTCTTCAGCACGCTGAATTGCTTCCCTGCCTGTAAACACAACATCAGGCACAGTATACCCAAGGCCTTCAAGACAATTCTTTATGTCCTGGGCAATTATGCCTTCGTCTTCTACGACCATTATACGCGGGGATCCGTTAAGCGTACTCAAATGTCTCCCTCTTAAGCAGTAAGTTGAAATTCAATATTTCGTATTTTACTGTACCCCTGTTTCCGGGGTTTTAAATCCTGTTAGGTTTTGATCATTCCGCTTTGAGTTCCCTATTTTTGATGAACCGTTTTACAAAATCTCTGTATTTGGATTAATAAGTTAACATTTACACGGTATATCATCAATACCCCCAAAACGTTACTTGCTGAACTAATAATTTCCACACTTTTAAATACCAATATTTGTATTAATTTTGTAAAAATAATGAAAATTTTAAAGTCATGTGGTTCTCCTTCCTGGGGAGGGCTGGAAATATATATCATTCGGACGGTCAAAGAACTGTCAAAAATGGGTCACGATGTAACTTTGATTTGCCTTCCGGATTCAAGTCTTTCACGTTTCGCAGCTTCTGAAGGTCTGAAGTTTCTACCCGTATTACGGAAGGGTCCGGGAAGGATCTCGTCAATCTATCGACTGGGGAATATACTTAGCTCCGGCAAATATGACGTCATCCATTCACATCTGTCTAATGATCTTTGGACTATAGTGCCGGCTTTGAAGTTAAGACGCTTAAAAACAAAACTCATCCTTACAAAATGCATGGCAAGCGGTGTTAGCAAAAAAGACATATTTCACAAGTTTCTTTATAATAGAGTTGATAAGATAACTGCGGTTTCCCGATTTATACGCAAGAACGTAATCGAAACTTGTCCGGTTCCGGATGAAAAAATTGTAATACTGCATGATTCTTTGTCATTGAGTGAATTTGACCCTCAGAGATTTGAAAAAAATTCCGTCAGAAAAGAATTGGGATTCAGCGCAAATGATATCATCGTTGGAATGATCGGCAGAATGTCACCGGGCAAAGGTTACGAGATTTTCTTTGAATCTGTTAAAATGATAACTGATGAACCCGGCCGCAATAATATCCGATTTCTTGCAGTTGGTTCTTCAAGTCAGAGTGAGAAAGAGTATGAAAATGGCTTGATGAAACTGGCAGATAAACTTGGAGTAAAGGATAAGATAAAGTTTACAGGTTTCCAATCTGATATTCCAAAATATCTTTCTGCAATGGATATCCTTGCGTTCCCCTCAAATGAGGAAGCTTTCGGTGACACGGCACTTGAAGCAATGGCTATGAAAGTTCCTGTCGCTGCATTTGATTCCGCCGGAGTACCTGACATTGTAATTGATGGTGAGACCGGTTTACTAACAGAAAGAAATAATAAAATTGAATTTACGCAGGCATTATTGAAGCTTATAAATGATTCTGAACTCAGAAATCACCTTGGCAGCATGGGCAGAAAAAGAGCTGAAAAATATTTTGATATAAGTACGAATATGAATACATTTGTAGAACTATACAGTTCTTCCGGATAATAATATGAGAAAAAGATTAAGCGCTGGTTTGTTGATGTACCGCATAAAAGATAATCAACCTGAATTCTTTCTTGCTCATCCGGGCGGGCCCTACTTTTTCAAAAAAGATAGCGGACATTGGACAATCCCAAAAGGCGAGCCCGATGAGGATGAAAATGTTGATCTTCTCGTTACGGCTTTACGTGAATTTAAAGAAGAAACCGGTATTATTCCAGTCGGTGATTTTGTACCCCTTGGTGCTGTTCTTCAAAAAGGGGGCAAGGAAGTTCATTGCTGGGCTTTTGAAGGCGACATTCCTCCAAATTACCGCCATGAGTGTAACATATTTGAGGAAGAGTGGCCGCCGAACTCAGGTGAGTTTCGGGAATTTCCTGAAATAGATAAGGTTGATTTTTTTGGAATTGAAGAAGCCAAAGTGAAAATTAAGGCAGCGCAGATCCCCCTTTTAGTAAGACTTCTTGAGTTTTTGAAGAAGAATGAAAATCTAAAAAAAGATCCCGCGGATAGTTAGGTTCCTGAATATAAACTTGTAAGCCCGAGTTCCGGGAAGAAAATCCTCAGTCTCTCACTCTCGTCAATTTTGTTTACTTTTCTACCGGGTCAGTTGAGATACCGGACATCTGTGGGAAGTACAAAAATACTTTCCGGTACAACTGTGGTGTTATCAAAATTTATTGCTTCGATCGTATTGCCCTCTGCTGCGCCGCCTACCCAGCGTTTGAGCATCAGATTGTCCTGGTACATATAATAATCGCTTGATGCCTCTCCGTTTGAAGCAATTGTATATTTAATGCAATCTTTGCCAAGTACCGTTTCTGTTCCTGCTCTTGAGTTAGCATTAAATATTTTACTGTCATGGCCAAGATCGAGAATATAGACACCTGTCTGCATTCCAACGTACATGATATCTACTTCATTCTTAGTACCAAACTTACCGGCTGAATTTGTAACTATGTTATATATCTTTGGTTCATCTTTGAAAATGTAAATATCAGTTGTAGTTTCGTTGGATTTCCCGCTGTTATCAACCTTAACAAACTTGATCTTGCTGCCGCTCCTGTACATGTTCAGTCTGCTCAGCATATTGCCGCCTGCATCTTTGAGTACATACTCAGCAGAATAATTCTGGTCAAGGCTCTGCGGATATAGATTCAAATACATTCCAAAAAAGATGAGTAACAAGATGATTGATTTCATATTATCCATTATTTATTTGATTCATGCAATTTAACAATAAATCCATCTAACTCAAATTTTTGATGGAACTTTTTTTCCTTAATACTCATGATTTTCAGCAGGAAAGTGCAAATCCAAAAAGAATTTGAAAGGTAATTTAACTCAAATCAAGAGGGCTGTCCGAAATAATCAAAAAACCTATTTAGTTTAAGATTTTAAACACTTATATTGCTTTCAGAATATGACAGAAAAACCAGCAAAAGGCAGAATACTAATTTCTGAACCGTTTTTGAATGACCCTAACTTCAAGCGCACAATTATTTTGTTAACAGAACATTCGGAAGAAGGTTCAATTGGCTTTGTGCTTAATAAGCCTACTGAATATAAAATCAGCCGTGTCATTGAGGATTTCCCTGAGTTCGATTCAATAGTGTATTATGGCGGTCCTGTTCAGCTTAACACTCTTCAATTCATTTACAGGGGAGAGAATTTAATCGAGAATTCAATTGAAATAATTCCCGGCCTTTACTGGGGAGGCAGTTTTGATATTCTCAAAACATTGATCGATGCAGGAGCAGTAAACCCAAATGATTTTCGATTCTTCCTCGGGTATTCCGGCTGGAATGAGGGTCAGATCGAAGAAGAGATCGGCATAAATTCATGGATCGTCACTACAACATCTATCGATAATATTTTTTCAGAAGAGCCGGATAAACTATGGCGCGAGATACTCAAATCAATGGGCAAAAAATTTGCCATATTGGCAAGCTTTCCCGAAAACCCAAGTGTAAACTAGTCATCTGACGGTTTCTCAAAACAATCTCCATTCAAGATACTAAAATCTCAATACTTAGCGATAGGTTTGCCCCTTTTGATTTCCATAGCAGTTAAAAGCTTAGTTGATTAATTTTGAGGTGAAAATTAATCTTAACGGAGAGAAGCTAAATGAAATACCTTATCAAATGTTTTCTTTTGTGCCTTATTGTTTCAACTTCAATCAATGCACAGGGCTACTTAAACTTCCCGATAGATACCATTGTACGCGATTCATTCTATAATTACCGCAGCTTGATCAAATTTGATGCTGCGGGATTCATACATCTGGTTAACACCAGGCAGTATGATACACCAAGTAATACCCGTGACATTTTTTACCGTACAAATAAATCTGGCTCAATGGTTGTTACCAGGATCACAGATAATAATATTGACGATAATTATGCAACATTTGGTTTTGATCTTCAGCAGAATGTTCATGTTGGGTGGGAGCGCCGTGACGGTTCGAACATTTTCCAGTTAATTTATTCAAACAACCGGGCAGGAAGCTTTTCGGAACCCGTTTGGATAACAACAGGAGGATTGAATAAAGCAACTCCTTTCATGGCAGTTGGCAGAGATAGCCTTGTGCACTTTGTATATTTTACTTTCGTCACCGGGCAGGATAATGCTTTCTACAGAACTTACAACTATGTCACAGCAATTCTTGGACCCGAAATTACTCTTGGGCCTGCCGAAACGGGCAGTGAAAACGATATTGAAGTTTTGGTAGATGCAAATAACAAAGTACACATAGTATATGTTACTAACGTAAACTTCAACGGAGGCGCACTGAAGTATTTCACAAACGAAAGCGGCTCACTGGTTGAGGTTCCAACCGGGATTTCTGCAAATGCTGAATATCCTGACTTTACGCTTGACAACAGCAATACAGTCTTGGTCATATACAGGCTAAGCACCGATAAAAGGATATATCTTATGCGGAAACCATCCGGAGGCGCGCTTTCATCTCCAATTGCAATTACGCCTGCCGCAATCGGGAATCCGGCCTACTGGCGCGCTATTGATACTGATGATATGGGCAGGCTTTATGTAACATTTCAGAACAGCGCTGCCTCTACGCCAAAGGGTTTCTTCCTGGTACACGGGACGGGTTCAACATTCAGCCAGCCAATATTGATATTTGAAGACAGCACTGCAAGTTACGTTACAAGAGGATCATCATCAGTTGCTGCAAAAGGTAATGGTGAAATTGCAGTTTTGTTCGATCCTGCCGGAGTAAGAAATGGAGTAGTGATATCTGATATTTTTATGAAGCGCGGAACGATGACTTTTACCGGTATTACCCAGATCTCAGCAATAACTGAAGGATTTAGACTATATGATAACTATCCAAACCCATTTAATCCATCAACAAAGATCCGATTTGATATTCCCGCCGGACAGGACAAGCACGTTACTTTGAAAATCTTTGATATCACCGGAAAGGAACTTAAAGGTCTTGTGGATGATAATTTAGCTTCGGGAGCCTATGAAGTGGCGTGGAACGCAACAGGTTATTCAAGCGGAATATATTTTTACACTTTGAGCGCAGATGATTTTGTGGAAACAAAGAAGATGATTCTGATAAAATAGATCCAATTTTTTGATAAAGATCAAATAAATTTCAGATTAATTTCTAATATCTCCGGGCGATTTCCTGTCCTTAAAGGCGGACCCCATGTACCAACGCCGCATGAAACGTAATAATGTGTATTACCTTTTTTCATATATCCCATACTAAGGGTATAAACTTTTTTTGTAATGAAGTTAAACGGCCAAAGCTGTCCGTGATGCGTGTGCCCTGAAAGCTGAAGGTCAATGTCTTCTTTTTCTGCCTGTACAAGCTTTACCGGCTGATGGTCCATAAGTATTAAGGGCAGTGATCTGTCAATTCCGTTCAAAATTACTCCAAGCGGTTTTCTGAGTATCCCAGCAAAGCCCTTGCTTGAAAGGTCTTCCCTGCCAATAATGTAAAGAGAATCTTCGATCTTGATGAAGCTGTCACGAAGTTCAGTTATGCCGTGATCTGTAAGATACTTGCATGCAGGCTCAACGCCGCCAATGTATTCGTGATTGCCTGTAATGGCAAAGACACCGTACTTTGATTTGATCTTCTTTAACACCTCACCCAGATTCTGCCTGATAACCGGCGCAATATCTTCATCAACCACATCACCCGGCAAAAGCACTATATCTGCATTGATCGAGTTTATCATGTCAACTATCTTTTCAAGGCGGCTGCGGCTGATAATTGTGCCAAGATGAATATCGGAAGCTGCTGCAATTTTAAGCGACGATAACTTTCCTGCTTTTTTATTAATGTTGATATTCAACTTTTTGATAACAGGATTCCTCGCATTGATATAACCAACGAGTACTATCACAATTACAGCAGCTACAACACAATCAAAGATCAGTTGCTTATAGTATGGCGAATATAACGCCGGAACAATCCCGAAGAAAATATTGAAAAGTCTGAACAGGTCTATAAATATTACAAACAACAGGAAATAAACCATAGCCGCCAGCCAGAATGAACCTATCCATACAAATATGTTAGCAATTGCACCCGGTAATTTCCGCTCAAGGAATCTGCCAATGATATAAGAAAGGGAAAGGAACAGGTACGTTACTGTATATGATAAGGCATCAGAGTTTGGCAGCGCGTGTAAGCCGGTTATATATATATAGTAGTTTACTAAACCATATACAGTTAATACAATTGATAAGAATATTACGAATGATGATTTTTTCAAGAGAGTTTATAATTATTCAATTCATCGGATGACTTGAGTCATCCGATGAGTGGTTTCAATATCATATAATTTACTTGCGCGATTGCAACCATCGTTCCTTTGTTATCAAACATATCAACCGCAACCGGAGCAAGGGTTTTGCCGTGTTTAATGACCTTTGCAATTGCTCTTACATCGCTTCTGCAGGCCGCAAGGAAACGGATATTCATGTCGGTAGTGGTTATCGCAGCATCAGCGCCCGCAAGGGTTAACACTGCAAAAGCGGAGATAGAATCAGCAACTGTCATTAGCAATCCGCCATGGAAAGATTCATATATTCCGTCGTATTTCTTATCATG
>JAUQWT010000270.1 GCA_030835005.1 Ignavibacteria bacterium
GATGATGCTCTTGCATACATTAACAGAATATTGAATAATGAAACCGGCGAGATTCTTCTTGAGATCAGAATTTACGCAAGGCTGCTTAGTATCATTATTCATTTCGAAATTGAAAATATAGAACTTGTTGATTATAAGGTAACTTCAATCAAAAGATTCTTGAAGAAAAGAGCAAAGAACAATAAATTTGAAAACATTGTGATCGATTTTTTCAGAAGGATAATTAAAACAAGGTCAAAACAGGAAACTGAAGATGTAATTGAAAAAACAAGGCGTGACATTTCAGCTCTTGAAAATGTTATTGGAGAAATACAGGTGCTGAACTATTTCGACTATAATTCATGGCTGGATAGTATAAAACAAAAAACTACAATTGGAAAAGTAATAACGGACAAATTGCACTAGCTCTAACTTATGGAAAACGAATGAACTATTGAACTAAAGGAGCAAGCCCCTCAGTTCATTAACAAATAGATAAATTTGGACCGGCAAACTGCCCGGTAATTCACCTGTTCCTCATATACCTGATCTCAAGATGATTACATTATTTGATCAGAATCATCTTCTTTACGTCCATAAATTTTCCGTTTTCAAGCCTGTAAAAATAAACACCGCTTGTGAACCCTGATGCATTCCAATCAGTCTCATAAGTCCCTGGCGTAAGCTGCTTATTAACAATAGTTTCAACTTTTCTTCCTGCAGCATCAAAAACTACGATTCTTGTGATAGAGCCGTTACTTCCTGAACTTGGCACGTCAAATCTGATCTTAGTTGCCGGATTAAATGGGTTTGGATAATTCTGGTAAAGACTGAAAGACTCGGGAACAGTGGTGGAGATCTGCGTGATCCCGATAAGTAGGTCCAGAGCGCCTCTTGCATTTATTAATCCCCAGCCAAAATAATTGTCAAATCCCGGGGTATCTTCTCCTGGCGGACCGACCTGGTCACGCGCCGATGCTTTCAGAGTATTATATATCTGCGATAAAGTCAAAGTACTGTCAACGCTAAGCATCAATGAAATTGTGCCAACTGTCATTGGCGTAGCCTGTGATGTACCGCACCAGTAATTTGTACTGTTTTGGTTATTATGGTTAAGGCCCAGTATCATTTCGCCCGGTGCTGCGAAATCAATATGCGGACCGAAACTTGAACCTCCTCCCCAGCAAAACGGAACTGCACGCTGATTGCGGTTATTTGTTGCCCCAATAGAGATCACATTAGCAAATCCCGCCGGGTAATATGTAACATTGTTATTATTGTTCATCATACAGGCAACCACAATCCTTCCATTATTCTGCGCGTAAATAACTGCGTCAGAAAGAGCGGCATTGGTAGAGCTTCCTCCTACACTCATGTTAAGAACTTTTGCGCCGTTATCAACAGCATATGTAATACCTGATACCCACCATGAATAAAAACCGGTGCCATCTGCGGCAAGTATCTTTATCGGGATAATTTTACAGTTCCAGTTCACACCTGCCATCAACGAATTGTTATTTCCTTTTGCTCCTATAATACTTGCAACATTTGTTCCGTGTCCGTGATCGTCGGTCGGATTGTTATCATTGTTTGCATAATCGTAACCTTGCAGTAGCCTGCCTGCAAATTCAGGGTGGCCAAGTGGTATGCCTGAATCCAATACTGCAATTTTCAAATTCGAACTTCCTGTGGTAATATCCCATGCGTTGACAGCATTAATATCACCCCCGGGAGTACCGGCAATGCTGTTTATAACCTGACCAGTATTCCGCAGGCCCCATTGGCTGGTGAATGAAGGATCGTTTGGAATAATTGTGAAAGATTGAGCAGAGGGCTGGCCGCTAAGTGAGCCAATATGATCAAACTCTGCATACTCGATTTGAGGATTACCTGCGATTCTAAACTGAATTGATTCGATCGGAGCGAGATTAAACAGCTCTATAATAAATATTCTCTCCATGCCTCCAGGAAGGGGAGACAGATCTGCATCAGGCTTTGCAGCCCAAATTGATCTAATGAAATTTTTTTCCATGAATCTGCTAAGTGAACCCGATGAGGTTTCAACTCTCGGGTCACTGAATACCAATCTATCATGATAGTTCTTTGGAGTAAGTTCTCTTGCCCCCGCAAGTAATTCTGTTCCGGCTTTAAACTTAATGATAAGAGTCGATTTGCTGTAATTCATGCCGTCCTCAGCGTTAATGCTGAGGGAAGCAAAAAGAACTATGATTACAATGAATAGATTTGCAGATACGGAGAGCAGTTTATGAACTATCATTTTTCACCTCCATGAAGTTAATTGCATAAATTGAAATTTCCATAAAATAGTGTTTTTGCCAAAGATTTACCACATCATTTGATCAACATCATTTTTCTGGTCTGCAAATAGCTGCCTGCCCTTAGAATGTAAAAATAAATACCCGAACCGAGTGCCCTGCCATCAAACTCCACTTCATATATACCCGGTGCAAGCTGTTTCTCGAAAAGTGTGGATATTTCCTCGCCAATTGAATTATAGATTATGATCCGGGCTAAGACCGAGTTTATCCCGATTTGCGCAGCAGGGATCTCGAACTTTATCTTAGTTACAGGATTGAACGGGTTTGGATAGTTCTGGTGCAGCATAAACTTCTCAGGTATGTTCCCATTTAGCTGAGTTATTCCGGAGATATTCCCGATATTGTGAAATGTCACTGTATTGCTTCCCGAATTGGGAATAGCTAGTGTATCAGCATTCTTGTTAATGAAAATGTCCGCCGGATTACCCAGACCTGTTATTGGTATTGCCGGATAATTAAAGTTTATATCATATCTCAATATCTTCCCGGGAGCAGCACCCCACGCTGATACATACACATTTTCATATTTATCAAGGTAGATACCGTCGCAATTACTATGCCCGGTATTAATGATCGTATTAATTGTTGAGTCAGCAAGGTTCACTGATTTAATTGCTGCATTATTTCCCCAAAAGCAGACCAGCAGCCTGTTTCTTGGTGAATCAACATAAACTCCATTTGGCTGGCCGCCTGCACTGGCTACATAAATCCACCATGCCTGAGTATTCAGATTCAGCTTGTATATTTTTTGCCCTGTGAAATCAGATATATAAGCTATTCCGGTAGCGCTGATTCCCATTCCATTCAAGAAAGAGGCTCCGGTTAACTGAACATTAAAGACCTCAGCGCCGTTTGAAAGCGCAAACCCTTTTATCCTGTTACCAACACATGCATAAGCTGTGCCGTTATGGATCCTTATCCCATGAGAACCCGAACCGCTTGGCGCAAAATCTGTTACAACTCCTGTTGCTGATCTCTGCTTTATTACTCCGCCGCTATTTGTAACCAAGTACCTGTTATAAACCGAATCATATGTTACGCTTTCGGGGCTGGTATATTGAGAAA
>JAUQWT010000271.1 GCA_030835005.1 Ignavibacteria bacterium
ACTCCTGCCCCTAAGTCCTGATACATCTTATAGTCACACTCAATATACTTTTTGATCGGATATTGTGCAGCGCTTTCACTTAAATGAAAATTCACGCCGCCGTTAAAACTCTCCTGGCTAAATGGAGTGTCCGGAGTTAAACACTCAAAGCTATTTTTTATCAAAAGATCTTTATCGTTACAAAAAATGTATGAGTCTGAATAAAAAGAATTTTTTCCTTTTAGCGGGCCCAGATTGAAGTTACCCTCAGCCGAAGCAATAACCGCCATTACATATTCAGGAAATATACTTACAGCTGCCCATGAAGAGCCGTCATTTTTGATGATGCCCCTGTAGTAAACTCCCGGCGTATAATTAACTTTTGTCGCAATTCCTCCTTTAGAGATCGCTGAAGATGTAAAATCATCTGCAAGAACTTTTGAGCGGATTAGCTCAAGCACCATGCTGCCATTAGCGCCGTCGGGGATATTAAGTGTGATGTTTTCGGGTTTTGATGTAAGGATTTCATTGAGCGCAGATCTATCAAGGTGTAATATTGTTCCTTTTGATATATAGCCCCCAAGCCCTTTAGACTCCGTGTCGGAAGTTTCGTAATTGAAAAGCGAAACGCTGTTAAAGCTGTAAATAGTCTTTTTTGAATCGATTAGTTCCTTTAAGGGGCCGGCATTTATGCTGCTTATATTATAGATGAAGATGAGAACCACCATGCAAACCGGAAAAAATTTAGTCATGATTTCTCTCCAGATAATGGTTTTAAAGCTTAGGTAAATATACGAATTGGAAAGCTCCGAAATCAATGCACTAATTGAATAGGATTCTTTTCACTTTTTTCTCTGTTTTCTTGGTTGTTTTCTCACGGAAAAGATTCTGCAAATAAGCTGGCATATGTGAAATAAAATGCGAAGTAAATGCAAAGAAATATGAGTATTTTAGAAGATAAACATACATTTATGTGAATGAAAAAGCTTGAGATAAAAGATATAATTTCTCTTCTTGGGGATAGTCAGTGGACGCGCTTTGGAGACTATATCCGCTCGCCGTTTTTTAAGATTCCCGAAAGGGTTACTTTGCTTTATGAACAATTAGATGGCCTAAGAAAGCTGCGCAAGAACGAAAACTTTTCAAGGGATGATATTGCACGCAAAGTACTTAAGGGTTCAAACAGCAGTGCAAATATCCGCCGCCTGTTTTCTGATTTTAACAAAACCATAGAAGATTTCTTCCAGCTCTCTGGGTTTGAAAACGATAAAATGGCGCAGTCACTCTTGCTTGTCAAACATTTCCGTGAAACGAGAATGGCTTCACATGCAGCAAGAAAGATCAAAGAGACGAAAAAAAAGCTATTGAGCAAAGAGCCCTGTGCTGATACATACAGAAATTTGCACGATCTGTACGAGCAGGAATATTTATCGGAACCGGATAGTGACTTTCACAGATATTCCGGCTCTCTGCAGAATAGCTCCGACTTGCTTGACGCATATTACATCAGCCGTAAACTCCTGTTATATCAGTTAATGTTTTCAAAAGAACTGCTCAATAAAGAATCTTCTTACCGCAGGGATATGAAGGAAGAGATCGAAAGTTTCATCGTCGGGCATATCGAAAACATTAAGCAGAAATACCCCGATATTTATCTTAAGTACACCATGCTGCAAATGATATCTTTGCCCTCCGAAGAATTGGTTTTGGAATACAGGGAATATCTGGAATTGAACGAAGGGGTGCTTTCAAAAGAGCAGCAGGCTGATTATTACAGCGATTTGTATAACTACCTTACCATACGCGTCAGCCAGGGAGAACATTCCCTCAGGTATCCGCTGCTGAAACTTTACAAACTGCTTGATGAAAAAAATTTCCTGTTCGACCTCTCCGTAAAGCAGATACATACATATACTTTTAAGCAGGTGGCCGATACTGCTTTTCATTTCAAAGATCTCGAGTGGGCGGAATATTTCATCAGGAAATACTCTCCATACATTGCAGATGAAAACAGGAAGAACATTACAAACCTTGAGCTGGCAAAGCTCTGCAATTTTAGGGGAAATAACGCCAAAGCTAAAGAGCATATCAACAAAGTAAGTCGCCGTGATTACATTCATTACCTTGATTCAAAAATGCTTCTTATCTGTATACACTATGATGAAGATAATTTTTCCGAAGCCCAAATGGTTATCGATTCGCTGAATAAATACCTGCGCAGTTCTGCCACACTCACAAAAATATCCTCGGCAAATACAAAAAGATTCATTTATCATATCAGGAAACTTCTGAAACTAAAAGAAACAGGTGCCGATGAGTTTCTGCTTGCGGGCTTGAGAGAAGAATTAACTGCTGATAAAGAACCGGTATATGCAAGGAACTGGCTATTTGAAAAAATCGACGAATTGATCAGGAAATAAAAAGCGGGGTTAATAGCCCCGCTTTTCTTGTTTTAAGCTATTCATTTATTTATTAGTGCCCAGTGCCCGGAAACCTGATGCCGCCATCGGTTGTATCACCAGGGTCGCCGTCACCCGTATCATAAACAGCAGAATAGTTCTTATCAAGCGGGACGGGGCCTGTGGCAGTTGCGCTTGCCGAGATCAAACCCGAGAGAATAACAAATGCCAATGCAAATAAAACAGATTTGAGTTTTAAACGTTTCATTTTTTTCTCCTTTTAAGATAAGTTTAGAAATTTATCACAGCAGGCATTTTGCTAGCTGCATTTGTTAAATTTCCTCAGCTGCCGGCAGGAGAAAATTGTATCGTTACAAACTTAACCCGTAAGGAGTGCTGAACATAGCAAGTAATTAAAAATTTGCAAATCAATAATTAATCCTGATATTTGTATTTTTTTATATATTTTAAATAAATTGAGTATATTTGCAAATCAGCTTTTGGTGAAAAATTAATATTTTTTGGATATGCTCAATAGCAGGTTTTTTGAATTATTCAGCGCGCTTAGAAGCAGCGATCATAAAAAGTTTGAAGAAATGGTCAACTCGCCTTTTTTCAATAAAAATTCACGGGTATCAAAACTATGGGAATACCTGAAGGCGAAAGGAGATAACGATGAAGATCTTTCAAAGCAAAAGATTGCCCAGGCTGTTTTCGGGAATGAAAAGTTTTCGGATTCCAACTTCAGAATGGTAATAGCATCTTTTGTGAAGCTGGCAGAGGAGTATCTGCTTCAGGCAGAATACACAATGAATAAGACAGAAAGAAAAATAAGGCTGTTTGAGGTCTTCCTGAACAGAAGTCTGCAAAAAAGTTTTCGGATGTACTTAAACGAAATTGAAAAGGAACTTGATCAGGCAAAGGAAAAGGATTCTGCCCACTATTACAGAAAGTACTTTATTGAGTGCATTAAGATAAGAAGCGGCTATGGAGGCGACAAAAAAGCCGCCAAAAAATATATTTTATTGCTTATGAAAACATTAAAGCTGGATGCAAAATATTACTAAAGCTTTAACTGCCTTTTATTAGAAGTCGGTATTCAGGTAGAGAATCATCTGGCTTATTTTAATAATAAACCCTTGAAGCTCTCTATCAAAGATTCGATATTAGCGCTTTTTGCATCCTGTATTTCAATCCCAACCAAACTGTTTACAACAACATTACTTGAAAGTCTTTCAGTGTATACACTTTCGTCTACCCAAAAAGAAACACTTGGCGCCATGGCAACGCCTGGGCGCATGAATATCTGGGAATCCTTCAGTACGATTGGAGTTGCAGCCTCTGTTTTGAAAGAAATGATTCTACTTCCATCCGGGACTTCGGCGGTGACAGCATAAACATCAATATCGGTTATCCTGATAGCTCTGTTGGGATCGTTATCATGAAAGATCTGGACTGTTTTTGGTGCACCGGTTTGATTCACTATTATTATTAGTCGCATGGCTGAATTATTTTAGTTATTGGATAGTTAAGTAGCTTTTGCTTTTGTTATTTCTGAAATATTCTCCTTAATAAGCTTCAAATGATTTCTAAGGTTGTATTTATATGCAGTTCTTAATGATTTTCTGTAGTACTTCAATGCTAATTCATGCAAGCTTAGGTTATGATAATGTGAACCTAGGTTTAGATTTGCTCTGACCACGCCCTCATGGTTCTTATTTGCACTATCCAGCAATATTTGTTTGCGAAAATATGATCGGGCTAATGCTTTGTTATTTTTGAAACTAAAACAAAGACCTAAATTCCCCAACGCAAAAGATATGGAATTAGTTTTATTGATTTTTCTGCAAATAGAAATGTTTAGCCTGTAGTATTTGATAGCTTTGTCGAGATCTTGCTTTGAAAAAAAGATATTTCCCAAAGCCCCGTAAACTACAGAAAGCCCGGGCAGATGCTTTAGATTTTTGTATATTGTAAGCTGTTTTAAATAATAATAGCCGGATTTCTTATGGTTCCCTAACGAGAACCATGCTCCGGCTACGTTTCCAAGGCAAGTAGCTCTTGTGAGGATTAAATGGGCCTTAGTGCTGATTCGCAATGCAATCTCAAAATGTGAAAGCGCGGATTCGAAATCACCATTATGAAAATATATCTTGCCAATATTGTTATAACAATTTGAAATGTAAGATTTGTCTTTAAGCCTCTGCGCCAGATCCAATGCACCCTGGAAATACCTCAACGCCATCTCCCCCTTTGCCTGGTGATTGTAACTTATGCCAATGTTCTCATAAGCACGGTAATACAGCTCATCATTGTTTGCCCTGGTTGCCTCAGCCAGTTCTTTCTTAAAGTACTTTGATGCCATGTAATACTTTTTCCGGGCACGGTAATTAATGCCAACACCCCTGTACAGCATTGAGTTTATTTCCGGATCGTTGAGCTTGTATGAATATCTGTAAGCTTTCCTGAAAACACCGGTTGACTTCGCAAAGTTACCCTGCTTGTAGTAAAGATCACCAAGTTTGATAAGTGAATTGGCCTTTTGCCTCTCGTCCTTTAATTTTTTTGCATAAGCAAATGAACCGTTGAAAGCATTTTCCGCTTTCCCGATCTCGCCGATGTGAGAGTATATTTCACCGAGCTTCAGGCATATCCGGCATTTGACAATTAAATTATCCGTTAGCTCAAGAACTTTGTTATAACCCTCAATTGCTTTTGTGTGTTCAAAGTCTTGCTTTTGGCTATCGGCAATTTGTTCAATGAAATGTGCCGCCTTCTTCAGGTTTCCCTTTTGCAGATACAGCCGTGAAAGAGTTTCGAAGTTTTCAGGTGCAGAGTGATTCAGTTCAGAAATTTCCGAAAGGGCAAACCCTTGCATAAATCTCTGTTTGCCCGGATCAATAAACATATTTTTAAGGTCTGTGAACATGCCTCTTTACAATTATGGATTAGGATAATTTTCTGCAAGGTATTCTCAAAAGAGCTGGCTGTAAATTCCTCTACCTTGTTTAAAGTGTGATTATTAACTAATTTAACGAAATATTTTACAGAAAATCAAGCAATATTCCGGTATCTAAATGAATAAAAATGATGTGTTTATAGTTGATGCGAGCCGCACCCCCATCGGGAAATACGGCGGTTCGCTAAAAGATATCAGACCCGATGATATGGCTGCCGGTATAATAAAAGAGATTGTAAAACGAAATCTGGAAGATAAAGGTATTTCAAAAGAATCAATTGAAGACGTTGTGCTTGGATGCGCAAACCAGGCCGGCGAAGATAACCGAAATGTTGCAAGGATGAGCGTGCTGCTTGCCGGACTTCCGGTATCAGTAGGCGGAGTTACAGTGAACAGACTTTGCGGCTCCGGGATGCAGGCAGTTATTGATGCATCAAGGGCAATCATGTCCGGCGAAGGAGATATACTTATTGCAGGAGGAACCGAATCAATGACACGCGCACCCTTTGTAATGCCAAAAGCTTCAGAAGCCTTCTCAAGAACAAACGCTGTTTATGATACTACAATAGGATGGAGATTTACTAATCCAAAACTTGCCAAGATGTACTATCCATATTCAATGGGCGAAACTGCCGAAAATGTTGCAAAGCGATATAATATATCCAGAGAAAGACAGGACGAGTTTGCATTCAATTCACAAATGAAAGCAAAAGATGCAATACTTGCTGGCAGGTTTAAGCCGGAGATCACTCCGGTTGAAATAATTACCAAAAAAGAAACAACAGTCTTTGATACAGATGAATTTCCACGGCTTGATACATCTTTAGAAAAACTATCAAAACTAAAACCGGCATTTGCAAAAGAAGGCGGCACGGTTACAGCAGGCAATTCCTCGGGAGTTAATGACGGGGCATGCGCAATATTGCTTGCATTAGGGAGCAAAGCCGATGAGCTTGGACTTAAAAAAAGAGCAAGGATTGTTTCTTCTGCGGTTGCGGGAGTTGAGCCGGAATGTATGGGACTCGGGCCGATCCCTGCAGCCAGAAAAGCGCTTCAGCGGGCGGGGCTTACCCTTGACCAGATCGATCTTATTGAACTCAACGAAGCTTTTGCCGCACAGTCGCTGGCATGCATTGATGAACTCTTGCTTGATGTTAAGAAAGTAAATGTCAATGGAGGTGCCATTGCCCTTGGCCACCCTCTTGGTATGAGCGGCGCAAGGATATTAACAACACTGCTTTGGGAAATGGAAAGACGTGATCTGAAGTACGGACTTGCCACTATGTGTATTGGAGTAGGGCAGGGCATTGCAACCATAATTGAAAGAATTTGAAGAAATTACGAATTGCGGAATGGAAAATTCGGAATTCGTGTTATCCCTAAGCGGTAAAAATGATTCAAAATCCGAAATCACCACAAAAATGAACTTTCCAAATACATTAAGCCTGATCAGAATTCTGCTTGCTCCGGGGTTCCTGTATTTGTTCTTATCCGGCGAGCCCGTAAACGTTTTCTTATCCTTTATTGTTTATACTATAGCGGCACTTACGGACTGGTATGACGGATGGTATGCACGGAAATACGGCTTTAAAACAAGATGGGGACAGTTTATTGACCCCCTTGCCGATAAGATACTTACTTCATCTGCCTTCATTGGCTTTTACCTGATGAAAAAACAGGACCCGTATTTTTTGGGAAGGGTGGAATTTATTCCGGTCGGCATACTGATCTCTATAATAATATTCAGGGATATAGTGCTAACCGCTGCGCGCTCTGTGCAGGAATTAAGAGGCAGGGAATTCAGAACATCAATGATCTCTAAGACGAAAACATTTATTCAAATGACATTTATTTTTTTGATAATTGCGCTTGTTGCAGCCTCATCCATATCAGCCGGCAGCGGACTCTCGCTAAGCATAATTAAATATTTGCATTCAGATTTAAATTATTATATATTGCTTTTAGTTACATTGTTAACCGCTGCAAGCGGAATATCATATATTTTTGAATCACGTCCGGCGGAATCATACAAAGCATAAAAATGGCATTCAGACTGATAAAAGAACGTAACCCTGTAAACGAAAATGTAAAAGTGAATTTTATTTTCACACTTGTTGGAAGTGTGTTTTTTGTAGGGTTTGCACCAATAGCCTCAGGGACGCTTGGCAGCCTTGTTGCACTTGGAATTTACCTTCTGCCCCATGTTTCAGAGCCTTATTATTTAACTCTTACTATTATGCTCGTCTTCATAGTCGGGTTGTTTTGCGCCGAGAAAATGCGCCACCGCTACGGAGAAGATCCATCACAGGTAATAATAGATGAAGTTGCCGGGCAGCTCTTCACTTACCTGGTTGGCTCTATTGTGTTCGAACTTTTCTTCCCGTTCAAATCGTTTGATCCGGCGCTTGCCTTTGATACAAAACTTGTCTTTGGCATTATCGGATTTTTTGCCTTCCGCTTTTTTGATATTGTGAAGCTTGAGCCAGCTAAATACTTTGATAAAAAGGATTCCGGGTTTGGCATAATGATGGATGATATTTCGGCTGGGCTTTATGCAGGTGTGATCTCTGCAGTATTAACGCACCTTGCATGGTACCAGTACCTCAGGAAATATCTTGGATAAGAACTATGTTCTATGAGATCAGTCATACTTTCAATAGGCGATGAAGTACTCATTGGGCAGGTTGTAAACACAAATGCCTCTTACCTCGGCAAAGAATTATTCTCTCTCGGCATCCCCGCAGAAAAGATCATAACATTACCCGATAAAGAAAAAGAGATCCTCAGGGAATTCAAAAACGCATGGAAAAACTTTGATGTTGTTGTAGTAACCGGCGGACTTGGCCCTACTCATGATGACATAACAAAAAAATGCGTTGCCGAATTCTTTAAGTCAGAATATGTTTTAAACGAAAAGGTATTAAAGCACGTCAAAAGCATTTTTGCAAGGCGGCACTTACAGATGCCTGCAGTAAATATCGGGCAGGCTCTTGTTCCCCAACAGGCAATTGTTCTTGAAAATAAAGCAGGCACCGCTCCGGGGCTGCTTTTTGATAAAGGCGGCAAAGTTTTTTGCGTCATGCCGGGCGTTCCTTACGAAATGAAATACATCTCCCGAAACAGCCTGTTTCCTTATCTTGAAAAAAAATACAGAAAGAAAGTAAAACGTGCCGTAAAGCAAAAAACTCTTTACACAAT
>JAUQWT010000030.1 GCA_030835005.1 Ignavibacteria bacterium
ATCAGGAAAAGAAAATTTAAGGTTGTTGCAGATTGTGTCAATTCATCCGGTTCTTATGTTATTCCGGAGTTACTTAGACAGCTTGGCTGCAAAGTTGTTAAACTTGATTCAGACGGAAGCGGAGTATTTACCCGTAAGCCTGAACCCATCCCTGAAAACCTGAAACGGGTATGCCTAGAAGTAAAGAGGCAAAAAGCCGATATGGGAATTGTAGTAGATCCGGATGCCGATAGACTTGTTATTGTAACAGATAAAGGAGAGCCATTTGGTGAAGAAAATACGATAACAACTGCAATTAAGCATGTACTGTCAAAAGTTAACCCTATAAAAAGGATCGCCGCCGTGAACTTATCCACTTCCAGATCTGCAGATGATGTCGTAAATTCTTTAGGCGGAAAATTGTTCAAAGCTCCGGTTGGCGAGATCAATGTCATCAAAAAGATGAAAGTGAACTCAGCCGTTATTGGAGGAGAGGGAAGCGGTGGGGTGATCCTGCCTGAGGTTCATTATGGCAGGGATTCACTGGTTGGTATAGCTCTTATTTTGAGTGAGTTCGCTTCATTCAAAGGGAAAGTTTCTGATTACAAGATGAGCTTGCCGGAATACTTTATAACTAAGTCAAAAATCAGCCTGTTGGGAATAGATCCGGATAAGATCTATTCATCACTTAAGAGGAAATACAGTCCATACCCTCAAAATTTTGAAGATGGCCTGAGAATTGATTTTGAAAGCGGGTGGGCTAATTTCAGAAAATCAAATACGGAGCCCATAATGAGGATAATTACTGAGGCACAAACTCTAAATGATGCTGAAAATCTGCAGAGAAAACTACAGTCTGAAATAAAATCGATCTTGAGAAAGTGAATCAAGAGGATTTACTTTCATTTTTAGAATGTTAAATCCCTTTATTTTATCAATAATTTTTCGCTTATTTGCTGATATTAAAACCGGATAAACTATGTCAAAGCTGCTTGAAGTTAAAAATCTCAAAACCTATTTTTATACAGATGACGGTATTGCAAAAGCCGTTGATGATGTAACATTTGATCTTGATAGCGGAGAAACCCTTGGTTTAGTGGGTGAATCAGGCTGCGGAAAGAGTGTTTCAGCACTATCTATAATGAGGCTTATACCTGACCCTCCCGGCAAGATCGTTGGAGGTGAAATCTTATTCAAAGGTAAAGATCTGGTAAAAATTACAGATGATGAAATGCAGGATATTCGAGGAAATGATATTGCGATGATCTTCCAGGAACCAATGACTTCTTTAAACCCGGTTTTTTCATGCGGCTACCAGATAGATGAAGCGGTTATCCTACACCAGAAAGTATCAAAGGAAGAAGCAAGGAACCGTTCAATTGAAATGTTAAGACTGGTTGGTATTCCGGCTCCTGAACAGCGTTACAGAGAGTATCCCCATCAGTTATCCGGCGGCTTAAGACAAAGAGTAATGATCGCAATGGCTCTATCGTGCAATCCTGAAATTTTGATAGCAGACGAACCGACAACTGCACTGGATGTAACCGTGCAGGCACAGATACTTGAACTTATAAGAAAATTGCAGGACGAGCTTGGCATGGGTGTTATTATGATAACACATGATCTTGGAGTAATAGCTGAGATTACAAAGCGTGTTGCTGTAATGTACGCGTCTAAAGTAGCTGAGTATTCAAATTCTGAAGAGATATTCTACAATCCAAAACATCCTTATACTTTAGGACTTCTGAATTCCATACCTAAACTCAACAAAGGCCATGACAGGCTTGCAACAATTGAAGGAAATGTACCTGCTGCTACTAACTATCCAACAGGTTGTCATTTCTGTACCAGGTGCAAATATGTTGATAGTAAATTATATACTTCTGATAGCAAATGCTGGAATATTGAGCCACCGCTGGAGCAGGTGAGCGGTAGCGGCACTATGCACACTGTTGCTTGCCATTACTGGAAAGATATAGAGATCCGCAGGCAAAAAGAAGGTGATGTAACTCCCGCAGCAGTTGTGTGATCATGTAAAATGAATCGTTTTTTTTGCCCCGAATTAACGGGGCTTTTTTATTAAGTTAATCTCATTATGATAGTAATAAATAAACCCGGTAAGACTAAAGAACAGCTGCTCTCTTCACTTGTGAATCTTAAGAAAGAATTCAGCAGACAAATTGCTGATAACAACATTGCTATTGTTGAAACACCAGAAGGCTACGATGTTAAGGCAGAAAAGACTGTTTTGTTCATGAAATTCTGGGTGGATGCGAAAATAATTGCAAAAGAAGGTAGTTTTGAGATAAGCTGGGACACAAATGCTCCTAACAGCAAAGTAGAGGAGTCCTTAAGTTCAGTCAAAAGCATTTTGGAGAAGTTATAATATTAGTTAAATCCATGCTTCTAAGTATATTAGTCATATTTAAATATGATTTTTGTCGCTTTCTGTAAAACAGAAGCTAAATCATTCTTTTCTGTTTAGATACTTCTTAATTTTGTAAACAAACATGAAAGGATAAATATGCAGACCCTGCAAAAAAAAACAGCGCTCAGAAACGGAAATCAAATGATTGCAGAAGGTGCCATTAAGGCCGGCTGCAAGTTTTTTGCCGGTTACCCAATAACTCCTGCATCTGGTGTTTACAAAGGAATGATCGACATGCTCCCGCAAAACCACGGGATTGCGATCAGCTCACCTGACGAAATTTCTGCTTTAGCTTATTGCGTTGGAGCATCAATGCGAGGATTTAAAGCCATGACAGCAACATCCGGTCCAGGTTGGGCGCTGATGATTGAGACTGTACAATATGCACTTATAACCGAAACTCCGGTTGTCATCTGCGTTGTGCAGAGGCTTGGGCCCTGTACAGGCGGCGCAACTCAAGGGGGACAAGGAGATATCCTGATCACTGAGTTTGCCACAAGCGGCGGCTATACTATTCCCGTCCTTTACCCTTCATCAGCAAAGGAATGTTTCAGCTTAACAGTTGAGGCGTTTAACTGGGCTGAAAAGTATCGAACGCCGGTCATACTTCTATCTGATAAAGAAATAGGGATGACTACAGAAAGCCTTGACTATTCCGGACTGGATGACTTGAAGACTTTTGAAAGGGAAACCATTCACAGAACTGACCCTGATTTTAAGAACTGGAAAATGTACGGATTTGACTCTCCCGATATGATCGCAAAGTTTGCGCCCGCCGGAGGAGATATTAAAGTGACTGCAACAGGCTCGGCTCATAATGCAATGGGTTATCTTAAGAAAAACGATTCGGAAACAGTTTCTACATTGCTCCATCTGGAGGAAAAGATCGTTTCGCACAGAAGAGAAATGGTTCTTGTTAGAGAAGATATACAGGATAATTCCAGCACACTAATCATCAGCTTCGGAATAACTGCGAGGACTATGAAAGATGCAGTTAAGATTGCACGAGGAAAACGCATAAGAGTATCTGCTCTTACAATTTACAGCATGTTTCCAGTGCCTGAAGAAAAGATCATCAATGCAGCCCGTGGGTGCAGAAGAGTGGTTATCCCTGAAGAAAACATAAATGGTCAATATAGAAAGATCATTGAACCGTTGTTAAAAGATAAAGAGGTAATTGGAATAAATAAAACTGGCTCAATGATCACACCCGAAGAGATATTAGAAAGGATAATCTGATTATGGACTCTCAGGAATCTTGCACATATATGACCCATGGTGCAGTAATGCCTTTCTGCAAAGGCTGCGGACACTCGAATGTATTAAAGAAACTGAATGATGCCCTTTTGTTCCTGCGGCTGGATCCAAAAGATGTATGCCTTGTAACTGATATTGGCTGTATAGGTCTTGCAGATGCTCTCTTCGATAAAGTCCATACTATCCATACTACTCATGGCAGGTCAACCGGTTTTGCTACAGGTCTTGCAGTGGCTGATAAGGTGCTGGCAGGCAATAGGATGAAAGTGATAGTGCTGATTGGCGACGGAGGCTCAATGATAGGGCTTCTTCATATAGTCAACGCAGCACTGATGAATGTTGATGTTACTGTCATTGTGGCAAACAATTTTTTGTTTGGCATGACAGGCGGACAGCAGTCATCACTTACTCCCGAGCATTTTGTGACACTAACCACTCCTTTCGGCAGCATGAATCCATCATTGGATATTTGCAGGATCGTGGATGCATCCAAAGGGGGATTTATAGCGCGTAAAATTGCAACAGATAAAGACCTTACTGATGTTTTGGCAAAAGCTATTTCATTTGATGGATTTTCTCTTGTCGAAATACTTGAATTATGTACTGAGCATGGCACAAGAAGAAATGACCTGAAAGGAAGCATGCTTGCTAAAATGGCAGAATATGAAGGGCACGAGCTGGGAGTGATAAAGGAGAATGAACAGCGAAAAGAGTTCAGCCTTAAATATGAGAGCGATGTGCAAAGTCACACAAGTGAATTTAAGCAACCTGGTTTTATCAAACAGTCATCTGTACATAATCTTTCAAAAGCAGCAGGGATAGTTATTTCCGGAAGTGCAGGGGAAAGAGTCCAGTCTTCTGCGGCTATGCTTTGTGAGGCCGCTGTAGAATGCGGATTGAATACGACTCAGAAGAATGATAACCCGGTAACTCAGGGCTCCGGCTTTTCACTATCTGAAGTTATACTGAGCCCTGATGAGATAAACTATACCGGTGTCAGCAAGGCATCTTTTGTTATTATTTCCTCTGAAGCAGGTTTGAAAGAACTTAAAGCGCAAAACATTTTTAACAAGATAGATAACGGTACTGTTATTATAACAGATGAGGGTATTGAGCTAAGTAATAATGGCTATAATGTAATTTCGCTTCCGCTTAGGAAATCCTGCGGTGCAGATAAAGCAACCTTGGGTGCGGTAGATTATGTAATCAGGAAATTTGAGTTATTCCCGCATTATGTGTTAAAAAAGGTGATTGAAAAGAAATTCGGAGTATATAATAAGGTCTTCAAATCCGAATATTATTCTCTCTGATTTCATTACACCATTTTTATGCTGTTTAGTTTTAATATCCAGCTAAGCTGCCCGATATGCATTGGCTCATGGCGTATAGCATGCATTATTACAGCGGACTTGGCTTTGGAACCACCAAAATTAGCTTCAATGTTATTATCTTCCTCTATCTGTTCGTCATCCATATTATTTAATATATCGATAGCACGCTTGTGGATTTCATCCATTTTTGAAAAGATCTCTTCCACTGATGGGCCATTCTTAACTTCATCCGGATCGGAACCGAAGCCAAAATCATTCAGCCACTCTATACCCATACTCTGGCCGCCTATGCCTTCAATTATCAGGAAATGCTCAGTCCATACTAAATGGCCAAGTATCCAATATGCGGTATTGAACTTGACACCATTAAGTTCGTATTTTTTCTTCAGGTCAAGTCCCTCTAATTTTGAGATGTAAAATTTGGATAGGTTTCTCGCCATTTCATAAGTTTGGATGAGAGTTTGTACTCTTGTATTATCTGCCAATTAATTTCTCCTTTTATACTATTATTGGTTTGTTTTTAGAGTTTTACTTAAGATATACTGCTATATTAATTATCCGGTTTCGGAATGCTTCTTTCATAAAAAATGAATTTCGAAACAATTAAAGTAAGATCAGATAGAATACAATGCTGCTCTTTATTAGCTGTAGTAGCTTGGAGGGTCTAGAATTTGAATATTACATGGCTGTTCTTAAAAGCCTTCGTCAAACAATATTGCAGCTTTATGCAAAGATAGTTACAATGACCATTATTTACAACTGTCTTTTAACCATTCCATAACTTTTCCCCATGCAGCATCAAAATACTCATACACTAAGTCCCAGTTTTTATCCTCCGGCCAGCCTAAGTGAGTTAAAACAACTTCAGTCTGATTCGGTGATGCTGATTTCAAGTTAACAACAACCCACGTATAGTAGCCGGAGTTTCTTTCCTCCATGTATTTAGGAGGTGCATTCCAGCTAAATGTAAACATTTGATTAGGAAGAAATGAGAGCACTTTGCAGCCCTCGCTTCCTCTTAGACCTGCAGGAGCATCCTTACTAAAATATATCTCAAAAGAACCGCCTGGGATTAATTCAATCTTGTTATCTTCGCCAAAAAAAGTCAATAAACCTTCATGTGTTGTCCATTTGCTCCATACTTTATCTGTTGAACAATTAACAATCTGTGTTTTTATTATCTGCTTATCAGTAATTTTCATTAATTGTCTATCATTTGAATTATCAGCTGTTTGTGAATGAATGTCTGAAATGAAGATGAAAAGAAAAACTGGAATCAAAAGCCCTATGAGTGATTTGACCATAATATAGTTGTTTAGAATTTAAAGTCAGTTTTGATAAACCGGTTCTCAATTTGGTTGCTGCAAATATGGTACAAAGTAACTCCCTGCGCTTCTTGAAAATTGCTATATTTCCTTACGGTCTTTCCGGCAGTAGATAGTGAGCCATTACACTAAATAGTCTATTTTGAGATCCAGTCTCACTACGTTTTCTATGTGAAATGTATGAGGGAACATGTCTACGGGCTGAACTGACGAAATAGAGTATTTTCCCGAAAGCAATTGAAGATCCCTTGCCTGTGTTGCTGGATTGCAGGAAACATAAATTATCTTCTTCGGCTTGTATTTTAATATGTATTCAGCAGCTTTAGGATGTATTCCGCTTCTAGGCGGGTCTAAAATGAATGTATCAAATTTATTTATGAGCTTTCCTTCCGGAATTTCGGTTTCCGGTGAGCTTAGTACTGCCAAATAATCCTTCACGTCCATTGCCATAAAACTGCAGTTAGTTACACCATTAATTGAGGCATTTGTATCAGCCATTTCAATTGATTCCCGGCTAAGCTCAACTCCATGAACACTTTTTACGAGTCCGGAAACATACAGAGATATTGCACCACAACCGCAATAAAGATCAAGTAAATGTTCGTCATTAGTAAAATCCCCAAGTTTAACAATCTGTTCAAAAAGCTTTTCGCACTGTTTGGAGTTTGTCTGAAAAAAAGATCCGGGAGTTATCTTGAACTTATATTTGCCAATAATTTCTTCAATAAAGCCTTTGCCGTAAACCACATTTTGTGTTTCAGCATTTGCTACCTGTGCTCTTGAAGTTGAGATCGCATTTATTATAGTGGATACCTCAGGTACTTCTCTTTTAAGGCCTTCTGAATATTCCCTGATCAGTTCTGGTTCTTCACTAAATGTAATCAGATTCACCATCAGATCACTGGTATTTGCTGATTGCCTAATAACAAGAAATCTCAGATAGCCTGAATGAATTTTCGATGAATAGATAGAAGTATTTCTTTCTTTGAAATAAACACGGGTGAAGTTAAGTATTCTGCTTGAAACATCAGACTGAAGGTAACACTTTCGGATATCAAGTATTTTGTCAATAAACCCGGGGATATGATAACCAAGCGCAAACGTTTTATCGGCAATGGGACTATCCATATCTTTGTCAGTAAGCCATCTATCATTTGAGAAAGAAAATTCCAGTTTGTTCCTGTAAAAGTAAATATTCTCAGAACCCAACACACCCGGTATTTCTATATCGCTGAATCCGCCTATCCTTTCAAAGGAGTCAAGAACAATTTTTCTTTTGATCTCAAGCTGTTTGGAATAATTTATGTTCTGCATCTTGCAGCCATTGCAAGAACTGAAATATTCACATTCGGGTTCTACTCTGTTTTCAGAAGGTGAAACAATGCTTTCCAGATTTGACTGAGCAAAGTTTTTCTTTGTTTTCTTTATGATGGCCTTAACTTTGTCTCCCGGAACAGTGCCGGGCACGAAAACAACAAATTCACCGCCAATTCTGCCAATTCCGCTGCCTTCTGCTCCAATATCATCTATTGTAACTTCATATATTTCGTCCCTTTTGGGTCTATCCATTAATATTAGCTTTAATTAAAATTCTAATTTTGTTATTATATACAAATATAATTATAATCGGTGATTAATAAATCTGCAATTCGTGAAAAATAAAGCCATTTCTGATGCGAAGCGGGTCATTCAAATAGAGCGAAAAGCTTTAAGCAGTCTGGAAAGAAGATTAAACGGCAGCTTCTCCGATGCCGTTGATATTATCTATAAGTGCAAAGGCAGGATTATTGTGACCGGAATAGGAAAATCCGGTATAATAGCACAGAAGATCGTTGCAACTTTGAATTCCACAGGTACTCCATCTATATTCCTTCATTCAGCAGATTCTGTTCACGGGGATATGGGGATCATCAGGCGCGGTGATGTTGTGATCTGCATCTCCAAGTCAGGAGATACTTACGAATTGATACAGCTTTTGCTTGCTATAAACCAGTTTGGAGTGAAAGTAATATCAATAGTCGGTGATGTTGATTCTAAATTGAAAGAGCTCTCAGATGTCATAATTGATGCTTCTGTAGAACAGGAAGCCTGCCCATACAATCTTGCACCAACTACATCAACAACTGCAGCTTTGGTAATGGGTGATGCGCTTGCTATTGCCTTATTAAAGAAAAAGGAATTCACAAAGGAAGAATTTGCAATGCTGCATCCAGGTGGAATACTTGGCAAGAAATTGCTACTCAGAGTCAGCGACCTTATGGTGAGCAATAAATCTATCCCAAAGGTGAATGAAAACACACTGTTTAAAGATCTTGTATTCGAAATATCCTCAAAGAGGCTGGGGTGTACATGTGTAATTGATAAGTTTGGAAAGCTAAAGGGCATTATTACAGATGGTGATATCAGGCGTACACTGCAGAATTATGAAAATGTAGCTGATATTAAAGCAAGAGATATTATGAATAGAACACCAAAAATAATTAATGAAAACATGCTTGGCGAAACGGCGCTTGAGCTAATGGAGAAATATTCGATTACTCAGCTTGTTATAACTGATAAGAAGAAGATCCCTTCCGGTGTAGTTCATATGCATGATCTTGTAAAAGCCGGTTTGGGCTGATCAGTTTAATCCCCTGAAAAGAGAAATCCATAACTGTGTTTCATGCAGGAATTTATGAAATCAAAGTTCATCTATTGTATCGCGTTTACTGTAAACCTCTTGTTTCTAAACGCATGCAGTTCTGATAAGATTGAACCTCCTAAAACGGATATAATTGCTTCAGATAGCATACCAACCCAGGAAAGTTTTCACACTGCAGTTACATTTTCGGATTCAGGTAAGGTCAAAGCAATCCTTTTGGCAGGCTGGATACGTGTTTACTCAAAACTCAATTATACTTTGATCGATAGCAGCGCCAGGGTCGATTTCTATAAGGAAGGCATTTACAGTTCAACTTTGACCGGTAAACGCGGCAAAATATATGACAACACAAAAGATGTTGAAGTTTATGACAGTGTTAAGCTCGTTTCTGAAGATGGTTCGGTTCTGACTACAGAAAAATTATACTGGATCAATAAGACTCAAAGAATTAAGTCAGATGCATTTGTTCATATAAAAACAAAGAATGAAGATATTCAGGGATATGGCTTTGAAGCCGACCAAAATCTTAAAAACTACGTGATCTACAAAGTAAGCGGAGAAGTACAGAAATAACTTTGTGCATTAAGTTAACATATATATTGGCAGCCTTGTTCACTATTTTGTGCTTTGTGCAAGAAGTAATCAGCCAGGACAAGATAACTTTGAACTATGCCGATAGCCTTGTTGGCAAAACCGTCAATGGCGAACAGGTTAGGGAAGCAATAGGCAATGTTTCAATGAATCACAATAATGTCAAGATAACGTGTAACCGTGTTATTCAGTATTATGACCAGAATAAGGCAGATCTGTACGGAAATGTAAGGGTTGTTCAGGATACACTAACAATTGTTGCCCCGGTTGGCATTTACTATGGAAATGAGTCAAAAGTAGTGTGCCCAAGCGGAGCAACACTCACTGACCCCAAAACAACGCTAAAAGCAAATTATGGTGTCTATTTCTTTACGCAGGATCTTGCAAATTTTAGAGGGAATGTGAGTATTACTGATAACCGGACTTATACAATAAACTCAGATGAGCTTGATTATTACCGCTCTGTTCAAAAATCATACGCTCGCGGGAACGTGAAGGTTGTCAGCGATTCCTCTGTAATTTACAGCGATAATCTGGTTTACGAAAAGCTCATTGGTATCTCTACGGCAACAGGAAATGTAAAGATTGAAAGCGATTCAACGGTAGTTACTTCCAATAAAGCAACATATTATGATTTTGAGAAAAAATCCATTGCAGAGGAAAACGTAAAAATTGATTTTCTTGCTGAAAATGCCGTTATATACGGTGCTTATGCTGAGAATTATGAAAAAAGGAATTATTCATTCATCCGGGGAAAAGCGCGGCTTATACAAATTGAATCAAAAGAAAGCGGTGAAGATACTACTTTTATTTTCAGTGAGAAGATGGAATCATTTAGAAACAAACCTGAACATTACATTGGCAGAGATAGCGTTAAGATCATACGAAATGATTTTTTATCAACTTCACAAGTAGGCTATTATTTCAGAAATGATGACGGTAAAGGGGGAGTGATCTCGCTTGCAATCGAACCAGTAGTATGGAAAGAAGAACTGCAAGTGACGGGGGATTCCATATACGCATTCTTCAGGGATGACATAGATGATATTTTCATCAACAAAAGCGCATTTGCACTGCAGTCTAAAATTGAACACCCCGATAGATATGACCAGATCTCGGGTATCTACATGCATCTGAAATTTTTGAATAATGAAATAAACTATATTCAGGTGGATACAAATGCTGCAAGTGTATATTTTGTTTACGATGATAATTCCCCCGGAGGAGCTAACAAGAGCAACGGTGAAATTATAAAATTATTTTTCAAAGAAAAAAATATTGAAAGGATAAAGATCACCGGAAATCCCAAAGGCACTTTTTTCCCCGAAAATTTAGTGAATCCAGCAGAGCTCCAGTTGCTTGGTTTCAGGTTAAGAAAAGATAAACCAACGAGGAATTCTCAGTAACCCACTCAGAATTTTGAAAAGGAGGTTCTAAAAAAAGCTTAAAAATTTTAAATTTTTAAGCTTTTTTTATTAGTGCGATTTTTTTGATTTTTCAACTATTTGACAATAAAAAATAAATCATTATATTAGTGCAGTTAGTATAGTACTTTAAAGTAAAGGTTTACATAGAAAGTATAATATAGAGCAAACAGCATATCATAAAAGCAAAAGTCAAATATCATCTCATTATGCCCAAAGTCACTTTGTGTACTATTGATTAATTATGATGAAAAGGGTATTTTTAATTGGTTTATTATATCCAATTAAAAATCTAAATATGAATACAATCGACTTAATAAATAATCTATCAGTAAAACATGATATCACTTCCGGCAGAGCTGAGATGATCATCAGTATCGTAGTTGAGAGGATTGTTGAGAAGTTAAAAAAAGAAGGTGAATTAAGAATTACGAATTTTGGAACGTTCAGGATTCTGCAAAAACAGCCTGATGTAAGTTCATATATGAAGCTCAATGAACCGGTGCAGCTTGCAAAGAACATGATGAGATTTGAGCCTGATAGAGTTTTTGTTGAAACAATAAACTCTCAATAAAAAATTACCCGTAATTTAATAAAGGGTTATGATAAAAGAAGAAATAATAGAAAAAATCAGCAAGTATTTTAAGCTTACTAACTATGAGGCCGAAAAGATATATGATGATATTTTTTCGGGGATCATACAGGGAGTAAAAGAAGATAATATTGCAGATATTACTAATCTTGGAGAGTTTATCATAAAATATAACAGCGGTGATACAAGCCAGAAGAAGACAGTTGAGTTTCTTCCGACTTTATCGCTTGAGGATGAAATAAACCAGAGGTCATTCGAAGAACAAAGAACGTTTCAGCCGGCTCAGTATGTTGAGCAGCAGCCCAATCTAAGTGCCGGTGTGCCTAAATCGGAAGAGAAAAAGCCTGAAATCAGCTCTTTTATGAACAAAACAGAGGACCTGAAAAAAACCGAGACTATTGTTGAAAAAACTGCAGAAACAGTCTCTTCGGGTAATGAAAGTACTTCTGTTGAAGATGAGATAAAGAAGAAAAGGGAAGAGATCTTAAGCAAGATCACCAATCCAAAACACGAATATATCCATGAAGTTCACATTCCCGAACACAAGGTGCCTGATGTACCGCTGGTTGCTCCTTTTATTGTGACGGGAGAAGGAAGCGGAATAAAAGAACCTGTTAAGGAAGTTTTTGAATCAACAAAAGAAAAAGTTACCGAAAATATTCAGAGTAATATTACAAATACAGAAAAAGAAGTCGAAGATATAAAAGAAAAATCATTTTCAGACTTTTTCTCCGAAGTGAAGCATGAAGAAAAGCTTGCAGGTGAATTTGGAAGTAAAACTTTCACCCCACCTGTTGAAAATGTGATCCCTCCAACAGCAGTTGAGCTGCATAATGAGATAACCGGGGATCAGAACAAAAATATCAATTACCAGCCCGCTCCAATGCCACTGGCTGGCGGAAACGGTAATGGCAATGGTAACGGCGATCTGACTGAACACAGGTTATCAGATAATTCCTATTATATCTGGTATAAAGATAGCGAACCTAATACGGCTGATACGCAGACAATGTCATATGAGTATGAGCTCCTTTACCAGGCCACAAAAGAGGCAGAATATAAGTCTAAGTTAAGGATCTATGTTACGACATTTATCATGTTTTTCTCGGTAGTATTGCTTCTTCTCATATTCTCACCTGTGATTTACAAGTATTTCTTCTCTCCGAAAGAATCAGATCAGAATACGGAGGAAGTTCAGGAAGAAACCGGAGCTAATACAACTGAAGAAAATACTGCTTCAAGCAATAACCAGGCTTCAGTAAATAAACTTGAAGAAAGTAACCAGAATAATACCCAGGTTCCGCCAACAAGCACGGAATCGCAGAATAACAACACGCAGAAGCCTCAACAGGAGCAGCCCAAACAGGAGCCTCCAAAACAGGAGGTAACTAAACAGGAACAGGAGCAGCCGGTTCAGCAGAAAACTGAAACCGCTCCGCCGCCTCAGCAGAATAATACACCTAAAGTAACGGGCGTTACTAAAAATGCAATGGGATGGATGGATGATGTCAACAAAGTGATATATGTCCAGCTGGATAACGGGAAATTTACCATACAGGAATCTGCATGGGATTCTGACGCAAAAGCCAATAAGCGCATCACTGCTGTGGGCGCAATTGTTCCTGGACTAAAGGGAAATGTTGTGATGGTTGATCTTGGTACTAAAGGTACATGGTACAGGGCTAGATTTGGTGAATTCAGTACTATTGAAGAAGCAAAAGCAAAGGCTGAAGAACTCAGGAATAAGGAAAGAATCAGGCTTCAGGCCCTGCTTTTAACAGTTTTTCTGTACGCGTAAATTACGAAACACGAGGCAAATCCAAGCATGAATACGTAAAAACTAACCTTGCCAATAATATCTCCGTATAGAACATAGAATGTTTTTTCGCTGTTTGCTATTATCTTTCTGTTTATGACTCCTATTGTGCCATAAGGAATTTCGTCATATTTGTTACCCAAAGGATCTATAAAACATGATACTCCCGTTTGCGCGCATCTTGCAATCCATTTCCTGTTTTCAATTGCTCTTAATATTGCATATTGATTGTGCTGTTCAGGTCCGGAAGTATTTCCCCACCATCCGTCATTTGTAACGATCACAAAAAACTCTGCTCCTCTTGCAGTAAATTCAGTTACAAATTCACTGAATACGGATTCATAACAAATCAGGGATGCAAAATCTGTGCGAATATTCATTGAATCATTCTCCAGCCTGAATATGGTATTATCTGTACCTTTTTGCCAGCCGCTTATCCCCACACCCCATTTAATCCAGTCTTTTAGAAAGGTAAGCTTCTCCTGGTAAGGTACTCGCTCACTGAAAGGTACAAGCTTAACTTTCTTATGAATTGTCAGGTCTTTTCGGTTTCTTCCCGGCTCAATAAGTATAGCTGAATTAAAAGTATCATAATATCTACCATTTGTGCTCATTTTCCGGCTGTCTTTTTGGGCTTTGGTCGAATCATCATAATACTGAAGGTGCGGAATTCCCATCAGCAAGTATTTCCGGCTCCTTTCAACAAAATCAAAAAATCTCTTTGATTTCAAAAGGTTATAATCTTCTAGAAAGTAGTAAGGTGTCGCAGTTTCATGAAGTATTAAGATGTCAGGGTTGAATTTAAGTCCATTGTTTAACCCATCAATATAAGTATTTAGTAACTGATCCTGATCACCTCCCCATTTCTTAAATGGATCAGTATTCGTTTGTATTATGCACGCCTCTACAACTTTGCTGCTATCAGTGCTGCTAAAGTAATTGGAATTATCTGAATTCAGCCTAAGGTGAGAAAAGACATTTGGAAAGGCAATGAGAACAAATAGTAATACATATGTTAAAAACGCTTTGCTTGAAATGAAGCTCCATTTTTTATGATATAATCTACCAATCAATAAATACAACACGCACGAGAATACGCAAATTAGTAAAGTTATCCCGTGAACACCGGTGAACTCTATGTACTGAATCCGGTTCAGATTATATGTTTCAGTATTCCCAAGCTCAAGCCATGGAAAGGCAAACTGCCACTGGTTTGTGAAATATTCAAAACCTACCCATATTAGGGGGAAAAGCAGAATTGCCAGATCTTTTCTTAGACGCGAAATCCCGTAAGTGATCATTATGGGGATCATCATGAATAGTGAATTCACTAATACGCTGAATATTCCGCCAATTTTCAGGAAGCTATCACTGCTGTGCCATCCTGATATCCAATAGAGAGAAATCTCGTTGAAGACAAGTACCAGCAAATACGCTCTGCCAAACGCCTGACTCATGCGAGAGGAATCTACTATAAGAAACAGCAGAATCATCAATCCGAAATAAACGAAGTACCATGTTCTGAAGGGTGGAAAGCTCAAACCAAGTAGAGTACCGCCAAGTAAACATAACAGCAGGTTTCTAGTTTTTGTATTTTTCAATAATGTTTCCAATTGCCTTATTTAAGCAAGCAAATAGTGTAAGCCTGGCATCCCTGTTTTTTCCCCACGAATCCAAGACCTTCAGACGTTGTTGATTTTACAGCAATCTGCGAAGGCTTTATCTTTAGTGTCTTTGATATATTCAAGATCATTTTTTCAATGTAAGGTGATATTTTGGGTGCTTCCAGTATCAGTGTTGAATCTATGTTCACGATCTTCAGTTTTTTCCTTTTGATGAGTCTGTGGCATTCCTTCAAAACAATAAGACTTGAGATATCTTTCCATTTTTTATCATTGTTGGGAAAGTAGTGACCGATATCTTTCAGACCCGCTGCGCCAAGCAGCGCATCACAAATTGAGTGCAGAAGAACATCTGCATCTGAATGACCTAGAAGTCCTTTGTGATGCTGTATATGAACTCCTCCAAGGATTAGTTTTCTTCCTCTTACAAGCTTATGTACGTCGTAACCGAATCCAATTCTCATGTTCTGCAAATATATCATTATAAAAATTGTGTTTTTAGAGCTGATTTTTTGCCTAAAATATGAAAGAGGAAACTCAAGCAGATTTGCAAGTGAACTGCAAAAATACATAACATTAATAGTATGGTAATATTATCATTTAATGAATATTTTAGCAAATGGCAAAACCAGTGACTAAGTATATATGTCAGAATTGCGGCTACTCCTCATTGAGATGGCTTGGCAAATGCCCGGAGTGTGATTCATGGAATTCCTTTGTGGAAGAGATAGTATACTCAGATAAGCGCAAATTAGGCTCAAAAACGCATAATATTGCGGAAAGCAAAATCACAAATCTATCCAAGGTTTCTGATATTGATATAACCGAAGATAAGCGGGTAGTGATTGGAATGGAAGAGCTAGACCGTGTACTTGGCGGCGGAATTGTGCCCGGTTCTGTCGTACTGGTTGGGGGTGATCCCGGCATAGGTAAATCAACTCTTATGATGCAGCTCTCGGACAAGATAAAAGATCACACGATATTATATGTCAGCGGAGAAGAATCTCAAAAGCAGATCAAACTCAGATGTGAGCGGCTTGGTTTCGCCCATGATGAGTTTTATATTCTTTCGGAAACCAGCCTTGAGATAATTGCCGCTATTGTTGATAAGCTTAAGCCTGAGATCGTTATAATCGATTCGATTCAGACAATATACCGTAATGAACTTGAGTCCAGTCCAGGTAGCGTTTCGCAGCTTAGAGAGTCGACTGCTGCAATAATTCAAATTGCAAAAGCAAAGAATATTTCCTTTTTCCTGATAGGGCATATAACAAAAGAAGGCGTAATTGCCGGACCGAAAGTACTGGAACACATGGTTGATACAGTCCTTCAATTTGAAGGTGAAAGAACACATGCATACAGGGTTTTGAGGGCTATAAAAAACAGGTTCGGTTCAACAAACGAAATTGGCATCTTTGAAATGACAGGTGCCGGTCTGATTGAAGTCAAGAACCCTTCTGAAGTTTTTCTTGCACAGCGGAGCAAAGGAATATCGGGAAGCTCGGTTTCTGCGAGCATGGAAGGTACAAGACCTATTCTGATCGAAGTGCAGGCGCTTGTGTCGTCATCAGGTTATTCTGTACCGCAAAGAACAGCTACCGGGTTTGACTATAAAAGGCTGGCAATATTGATTGCAGTGCTTGAAAAGAAAATCGGGATACATTTATCCAAGTACGATGTATTCATCAACATTGCAGGCGGAATAAAGATAGATGAGCCTTCAATAGATCTTGCAGCAGCCATGAGTATTTGTTCAAGCTTTAAGGACTCGCCTTTAGACGCCGACATGCTGATACTTGGAGAAGTTGGATTAAGCGGCGAGACCCGCGGTGTAAGTTTTGCTGACAGGAGGATACAGGAAGCCGTTAAGCTTGGATTCAAAAAAATAGTTCTGCCAAAAAACAATCTGAAAAATGTTAAGCAAAGCACAGAACTTGAATATATTCCGGTAGAAAACATACAGGATGCAATCAGGCTGATTCTTTGATATTGGTTGAATTGCTTAAATAAACATACATAATAATAATGCTAAGAAAATTTGTTACGCTTTACAGACACATAATTGATGAGGAAAGATTGTATCCGGATGCAACAGGACAGCTTTCAGATCTGCTTGCAGATATCGCCCTTGCATGCAAGGTGATCTCACTGGAAGTAAACCGCGCCGGACTGATTGATTTGATGGGATTAACCGGTGACGAAAACGTGCACGGAGAGCAGGTAAAGAAGCTTGATGAATATGCTCACACAACACTTGTTAGGGCCATGGAAGTGAGCGGGCATTTATGCGCAATTGCATCAGAAGAAAGTGAAGACTTTATCCCAGTGAAAGAAAAATTCATGGGTGTGCGCCCTATGAGCAAGTACATTATACATTTTGACCCGCTCGACGGATCCTCAAATATAGATGCAAACATCAGTATCGGAACTATTTTTTCAGTGTTCAAAAGGGTTTCTTCAAGCGGTCCCGGTACACTAGAGGATTGCCTGCAGCAGGGAACGAAACAGGTTGCAGCCGGTTATGTTATGTACGGTTCAAGCACAATAATGGTATATACCACAGGCAGGGGAGTGCATGGATTTACGCTTGACCCAACAGTTGGCGAGTTTCTTCTTTTCCATGAAAACATAAAGATACCTAAGCGCTCCAAAACATACAGTATTAACGAAGGTAACTATACCAAGTGGAGCGAGGGTTTAAGAAACTATGTTGACGATCTGAAAAGTGATAGCAAGGGAAAAAACAGACCATATTCTGCAAGATATGTTGGATCGCTTGTTGCTGATTTTCACAGGAATCTGCTTTATGGCGGGATATTCATGTACCCCGGCGACAGTAAAAACAAGAACGGGAAATTAAGATTACTTTATGAAGCCAATCCACTGGCATTTATTGTTGAACAGGCCGGAGGCAGAGCTACAAATGGTAAGGAGAGGATTCTAGACATCGTACCGCTTAATCTTCATCAGAAAACTCCGCTGTTTATTGGAAGCGAAGAAGATGTTTTGGAAGCAGAAAAGTACGTTAAGAGTTGACAATTAACCAAAGGGAGATACTTAAATATTGGCTGAGAGCACACCGGTAAAGATTGATATTAAGGATGGCCGATATTTGCATATTCAATGGAGCGACGGCAATGACAGCATGCTATTGCTGGCGAACCTGCGTAAAAGCTGCCCATGTGCGGGCTGCCTGGCGGAAAAATTGAATAAGTCCGCAAGTTATATTCCATTGTTGTCTTCAGTTCAGTCTCAATTGAAGAATATCAAAACCGTTGGAACTTATGCAGTGCAGCTTATTTGGCAAGACGGGCATGATACCGGCATTTATACATATGAGAAACTCAGAGAAGGCAAATATTAATTTTCAACTTTCGAAAAGTATAAAAATTCAATGAATAATAAATCAAATTGCTCAGTATGAAAAATAAAATAATCCTATCAGCACTTTTTTTGATCCTCATTTGTGCCTTCAGTTATTCGCAAGACACAATTTCTTCCAAAGATGCAAAGAACTTCATTGGTGAGACAAAAATTGTCAAAGGACCGGTAGCAGGAGTGTTTGTATCTAATAAGGGTACAGTTCTTATCAATTTTGATGAAGATCATCCTAACTCTACATTTGTTGGGGTAATCAAAATTGCCGCTAGTATTGATTACAGCAACATCAAAAAGGGTGTCATTTTAACATTATCAGGAAAGATAGAAGACTATAAGGGAAAACCAGAGATAATCATAACAGATCAATCTCAAATTATAAAGGTCGAATAACCTTTTACTGTTAATAAATTTAATTGCGAAAATTCATATTAATCTCAAGCGGTATC
>JAUQWT010000272.1 GCA_030835005.1 Ignavibacteria bacterium
TTTGCAATCTAAAACTTATTGTTATATATAGACACAAAATATTGAAGAAAATTGACCGAAATGCGTGACCATAAATCGAAATTAGCACACCTTAATGGGTATAAATCAGATGTTTACGGTGTCCAATTTCTCATTCATAGGATGTAGTTCCAATCTAATCCGATTGGTTGATGTATTAGACACAGTTTAATGGTATTTTAGGTAATAATTAAGTCTTATAAAAATGAAAGGGAAGTTAAATGATAAATGACATCAAAACTCAACCAAACGAGTTTGAAATAGTTACGCCTGAAACCAAAAATCAGGAAGTAACTGCAGTCAAACTGGCAACAAAAGAAAACCGCGTGAGTGAAAACACTACTGCTAAGAGTGATAGTCCGGCGGAAGAAAAAAGCGATAAGAAGGCTGAGCATAAAACCGGTTTTGCAGTAGAGGAACCCGGTAAGGCGAATGAGGAAAAGCATAAAAGGGAAGACAAAGCTGGGAGAATTGAAAGAGACGATGCACGCGATCACAAAACGCAGGATGCAAAGTGGCAGGAAGATAAAATGAACGAAGCAAATAACCAGCAGGGTGACGAGAAAGAAGCCGAGGATAAAGCAGGAATTACCGGCGATAAGAACGCTAAAGCAGAGATTGCAAGGGAAAAAAGAGAAGACTCAATTCTTTTCAAGCCCGAAAACAAAAGATATGTTGTTGAGACAAGCGATGAACAGGAAGGAACAATAAAAAATATCAGTAACACCTATTCATGGGAAGATGATAAGAAAAGTTCCGGGAGCCCGGCAGATCACGGAGATAACTCAGCAGATGATATTGATTCCGGACGTAATACTAAAATTTATACCAGATACTGAATCTGCAGGCGTCTGCAGCACTTCCGCATGAAGTTTATGGTAAACACGAGAATTCAAGTAAGCAGCAATTTGAAATGCAGAACAATCTGTTTTTATAAGGTAAGATTTGTGCGGGCAAATTTGTTTTTTAATAAAAAATATCAAATACTAAGATTATGAGCAATGTAAACGTATACCAGGATACAATTCTGTTCAAAAGATACAAAAACAACCCGGTACTTACACCGCGTATGTGGCCTTACAAAGTAAATGCCGTTTTCAATGCCGGAGCAGTTCTCTTTGGTGAACAGGTACTACTTCTTGTGAGAGTTGAAGATATGTGCGGCTTTTCTCATTTGTGCAAAGCAACCAGTAAAGATGGTTATACTAACTGGAAGATTGATTCAAAACCAACCATGTCTCCGAAACCAATTGATTTCCCCGAAGATATTTACGGAATAGAAGATCCGCGTATCGTGAAGCTTGAAGAAGATAATCGCTACGCCATAGTTTATACTTCTTTTTCAGAAAGCGGACCTCTTGTCTCGCTTGCAACTACTGAAGATTTTGTAACGTTCCGCAGATATGGCGTTGTCATGCCGCCTGATGACAAGGATGCATCTTTATTCCCCAGAAAGTTCAAAGGAAGGTACATACTCATTCACAGGCCATCACCTGCAAACTTCAATCTGGGTGCAAATATATGGATATCATACTCACCGGATCTTAAACACTGGGGGGATAGTTCTATACTTCTGCCGGCAAGAAGAGGCAGCTGGTGGGATGCTTATAAAGTTGGGTTAAGTCCGCCGCCTATTGAAACATCAGAAGGCTGGCTTTTAATTTATCATGGCGTACGCTCAACTGCTGCGGGATCGATCTACAGACTTGGACTCGCGCTGCTTGATCTTGACGATCCCAGCAAAGTGATAAGACGCAGCGATGAATGGGTTTTTGGTCCTAATGAATACTATGAGCGCGTAGGAGATGTGCCGGATGTGACATTCCCGTGCGGAGTTGTTGTAAGAGGCGATGAGCTGATAATGTATTATGGTGCAGCCGATACTACTATGGCAATTGCTACAGCATCAATGAAAGAAGTTATTGAATTTGTTAAGTGTTCTAAAAAGCAAATATGACAAAAACGTTTGGCGTTTCATTTATAGCATCTTATATTCCCAGGCAATGCGGAATTGCAACGTTTACAAATGATCTTGAAAATTCATTTCGCAATATTAAAAGCAACGGTACAATAATTAAAACCAGTATAACAGCACTTAATGATACTCCTGAAGGGCATAAATATTCAAGCGAGGTGAAATTTGAAATTAAAGATAAAAAAATAAACGATTTCAAAGAGGCCGCTTACTATCTGAATCTTTCGGATAAAGATATAATAAATATTCAGCATGAATTTGGATTGTATGGAGGCGAAGCAGGCTCTCATATTCTTTACCTGCTTGAAAATCTCAAAAAACCGGTTGTAACAACATTTCATACAGTCCTTGAAACACCAAATGAAGATCAGCTGAAAGTAACCAAGGAGATTGCAAAATACTCTTCATATCTTGTGGTTCAGTCAGAACACTCGTTTGATATTCTTGAGCGGGTTTACGAAATACCCAGAGAGAAAATAAGATTCATACCACACGGCGCACATGATGTGCCATTTTTAGATACGGCATATTACAAGGATAAATTCCAGCTCATGGAAAAGAAAGTGCTTTTGACTTTCGGTCTGTTAAGCCCGGGCAAAGGCATAGAAGATGTAATAAACGCACTTCCTAAAGTAGTTGAAACAAATCCCGATACTGTGTACATAATACTTGGCGCAACCCATCCGCATGTGAAAAAGCAATTCGGAGAGTCTTACCGTAACAGCCTCGAAAACCTGGTTCAGAAGCTGAACCTTGAAAACAATGTGATATTCATCAACCGTTTTGTAAACACAGATGAACTTCTTGAGTTTCTGCTAATGAGCGATATATATATATCACCATATCACAATATGGAGCAGATAGTATCTGGTACGCTTACATATGCGCTGGCATCAGGCAAAGCGATCATTTCAACACCATACCGATATGCGGAGGAGCTGCTTAAGAACGAAAAGGGGATTTTATATCAGCCTAAAGACATTGATTCTCTTTCTAATGCCATAAAAGACCTGTTAAATGATGAGTACAAACGGAATAAGCTTCGCAAAAATGCATATGAAGCAGGCAGAAAAATGATCTGGCCGGAAGTAGCACAAAGCTACATGGATATTTTTCAACAGGCAGTAATTGAATTCAAAGGTGCTTCAACTCATCACGTACCCTTGCCCAAGTACAAAATGATACCTGCTTTGCCTGAAGTAAATTTATCGCATCTGAAACAGATGACTGATTCAACAGGTATTTTGCAGCATGCTATATTTTCCGTTCCCAACAGGAATGAAGGTTATTGTATTGACGATAATGCCAGAGCGCTGCTTGTTGGTATAATGAATAAGTATCTTTTTCATGACACGGAAATAGACGCGTTAATAAATACGTACCTTACATTTTTGCATCACGCATATAACAGTAAAACCGGTCTGTTCAGAAATTTCATGGATTACCAGAGAAACTGGCTGGAAGATTCGGGTTCCGAAGATTCAAACGGTAGAGCGATCTTTGTTCTTGGATACCTCGTCAAAAACTCCACAGATCAATCCGGATTGGCTTTGAGCAAGATGCTTTTTGACCAGTCTATAAAGAAAATGGGAGATTTCAAATCAATAAGGGCTCTTTCTCATATCATAATGGGCTGTATTTTTTACCTCGGAAGATTTTCAGGGGCAAGAGAGATTAAAAGAATCTGCAAAAAGTTCCTTGATAGAATCAACGAACACTATCACGATACAGCAAGTGATGAATGGAAATGGTATGAAAACCTTCTTACTTATGATAATGCACGCATACCGCAGGCTATGCTGATGGGCGGATTGTTTTTCAATAACAATGACTTCCTGAAAACGGGATTTGAATCGCTTAACTGGCTTTTTGATCTGTTGATTGACAGGGAATCAAACTCACTTTCACTTATAGGCAATGAAGGCTGGTATCAGCGCGGAAGTGAAAAAGCAAAATTTGACCAGCAGCCGGTAGAAATACCTGCATTAATAGATGCATGCTACCAGGCATACTTACTGACCTCTGATAAGGAATGGATTAACAGGACAGGAATTGCTTTCAGCTGGTTCCTCGGCAATAATGACCGGCAGGAGCCGATATATGATTTTATTACGGGCGGTTGCTTTGACGGGCTGACATCAAATATGACAAACCAAAATCAGGGGGCTGAATCAACTTTAAGCTGGCTGCTGGCCCTGCATAGGATGTACAGGATAAGACAGGAGCTTCAGGTTGAGTAACAAATTCAAACTAAAAAACATACCCTCGATTATTTACCAGGCATATGATGAGATGCTGGACGATAAAGGCTTTAAGATGGCAGCAGCGCTTTCTTACTATGCGGTATTCTCGCTTGGCCCGCTATTAATAATTGTTATTGCCATTGCAGGCTTCATTTTTGGTGAGGAAGCAGCAAGCGGACAAATTTTCGGTGAAATAAAAAATCTTACCGGCGCAGATGGCGCGATCATGATCGAAACAATTGTCAAAGGCGCTTCTGACAAAACTGCCGGGATCGTTGCAACGGTTTTCAGTATAGTACTGCTGGTACTGGGTTCTGTTGGAGTATTTGTCGAGCTGCAGGAATCGCTTAACATAATCTGGGGGATTGAGCCAAAGCCCGGAAGGGGTGTATGGGGTTTCATAAAGACAAGGCTTGTTTCATTTTCAATGGTGGCTGCAACCGGATTTTTGCTGATGATCTCTCTTGTCATAAATTCAGCCATAGCCCTGATCACCATGTATATGAGCGACAAATTTCCGGGTTTATTGCCGATGCTGTTTATTCTTAACAATGCAGGCTCATTTATAGTTATCACCTTAATGTTTGCTCTTATATACAAAGTGCTTCCTGATGTTCTTATTTCATGGAGATATGTTTGGTTCGGGGCAATTCTGACCTCAGCGCTTTTTACAGTTGGTAAGGCTGCAATTGGCCTGTATCTTGGCAGCAGTTCGTTCAGCTCAACATACGGAGCTGCGGCATCGCTTATCGTTTTGTTTATATGGATATATTATTCAGGCCTGATATTATATTATGGAGCGGAGTTAACACAAGTGTACCGTAAAAGATACAGCGGCACTGAATTGTTAGCTAATGCTGACGGCATCATAGTGCCAAAGGTTTCTGAATTGCTGAAACATGCAGTTGAAGCAGGGCTTAAAAAGAAAATAGAAACTAAAGCATAAAGTTTGTTAAGAAAAATAATAAGAAAAGGCGGTAAATTCTTTCTCTGGTCGATTGGACTGGTTGTACTGCTTATAATTATTCTCTTTATATTCGTACAAACAGATACATTTAATAAATATTTACTTGAATACACATTAGATCAGCTTAACCCTTCTATCAGCCAAAAAGATTATAAGATAAACGCCGAATCCCTTGAAGGAAACCTGTTAAACGGAATTAAACTTAACCAGGGGAGCCTTACACTTAAAGAAGATACACTGCTTGCATTCAAATATCTGGAAGTGAAGTACGATCTGTGGGGATTAATTGATAAAAGAATAACGGTTAAAGAACTTATACTAAATGAACCGGTAATATCTTTATCTCAGATCAGGTCGGGTGACAGCCTGATATGGAATTACGAAGATCTTTTTCCTGCGGGTGAGCCTGATACAGTCGGTTCGCCGTTTGACTGGGATATTTCCTGTGAAATGCTAAGGATTGAGAACGGCTTTATCCGTATTGCCGGAGATTCGCTTAAGCCTGCTGCCCGGTGGATGGAAAAACGGGCTTTTATACAGAGCTTTGATCTTATGCATACAGATGTATCAGACTTAAACCTAGAGCTTAGCGCGAAATATTACAAAGAATTTAAATCTGTAAGCATTAAGAATATCTCCTTTAACACAAACTCAGAACTGAATGTCAAAAAGTTCCGGTTCGATGCAAATTTAAACGAAAAAGACACTGTAATCCAACTATGGAACTTTGAGCTTCTTACAAACAGATCAGATATAAGAATATACAGATTGTTTGCAGAGAAGCTCAATCCGCTGCTTGGAGTTGTTTACGAAGAATTTGGAAATAAAAATATTGACGCAAGCATAGATATTCAGAAATTTAATTTTGATGACCTTACATTTTTTCTGCCTGAAATAGATTTTCTTGATAGTACAGTTTCGGTAAAGCTTGATGCAAAAGGCCGCTATGGCGATCTTTATGCCGAGACCATCCGGGTTCAGCTTCCCAATTCAGATATAAATCTAAAAGGCAGAGTTGTAAACCTGCAGAATCCAGACAGTTTGTACTTTGATGTGCAAGGCTATGGGCTTGCCATCTACACTCCCGACGTAAAGACAATTTATTTGGGTGATATTCCCGATTACAGCCATCTTGGTATGGTGAATGCTGATATTAATTACAAAGGAACTTACAGAAGTTTCTATTCGGATTTTGTAATAAATACTTCTGCGGGATTTGCCGAGGGCATGATCAATTTTGATATTCCAAATGAAGTGTACTCCGGGTATGTAAATACAAGGGCGCTTAATCCGGGCAGGATAATTAAAGATAATAGCCTGAACGGAAACCTCAATCTCACTGCAAAGTTTGATGGCCGCGGTTTTGAGCCGGGTAAAATGCAAGCGAATCTGGTTTATTCTGTGATGGGCTCAAGATTTGGAGGGTATGATATTCGCCGCTCTGCGGGAACGATCAATGCCAACAGGGGCAGCATAAAACTAAATATAAACCATGCTTCATCTATGGGAAGCGCGAATGTTAAAGGAAGTGTTAATATTTCGAATATGAAAAATCCTTCGTATGATCTGAAGGGGAAAGTAAGCAGACTGGATATTTCGGGAATAACAAAGAGTGCAGATGACAAAAGTGATCTGAACTTTTCCTTTGACATTAATGGCAGGGGAATAAGCCCTGAGGATATCAACGGAAAGTACAATTTTGAAGTGGCCGAATCACAATACGGCAAGTACCACATCCCCGAGACTCCGATTGATGCAGAAATTACAAGCATTAACTCAAATGGAAATGTAAAGGTCTCGACGGATATGTTTGATCTGAATGCAGAAGGTAACTTCAAAATAAACAGTCTTTTGCAAGTAATAATGTTTAATGTTGATAAGGCGCAGGAGCAGTTTGTAAGCAACACCGGAACAGCCAATCTTATTGGTGATTCATCAATAAATTTGGATAATGATCTGGACAACAGCAAAGAATACAATAATGCTGAGGACCTGAACTTTACATACAGACTGGTTACAAAAGACAGCCTGAAGCTCCAAAAAATACTGATGCCTTTTGGAGTGCAGTTTAGCGGTAACGTTTCAGGGGATATCAATAATACCAGCGGGAAATTCACTTCAGCAACTAAACTTGATGTGAAGGATTTTACTTATCGAGATACTGCAATTGTATTGAAGAATTTGAAAACTGATTTTGTGTTCAGCAACGAGTACACTAACAGCCTTACAGGTATAAATCTTAAGCTGAATACACAGGCGGATCGAATCTCATCTGGTTCAACTGTAGTGGATTCCATAACTGCAAATGTAGATATGAAGAATCAGCAAGCCGATATTTCTGTAAAAGGGGGAATGGACTCGACGGCAAAAGTCAGTTTAGGAGGCAAATTAGATTTTGCAGCCGGGGATATTGATGCTGATCTGGATTCTGTACACATGAAATATGCCGGTTACGAAATTAGAAACAGCGATAACTGGAAATTCAGCTTTGAACAGGGTGAAAACATCAGGTTTGAGCAAATGAATGTTAAGAGCAGGAATGCGATATTAAAAATAAGCGGCAATTTTTCTCTTAATAATGAAAGCGACCTTAGAGTTGAAGGCAGTAATATAAAGATCACCGATATTGCTGAAATTATTAACCAGGCAGATACATCTTATGTTGTTTCTTCTGAAAAGGGTTTAGAAGGAGAATTGACAACACTTACCATAAATTATAAAGGAACATTTGAGAACCCAAAACTGACTTCTGATATCAGATCAAACACTCTGGTTTATCACGACACCAAAATAGGAGTATTCTCCTCTAAAATTGATTATCAGGATGGTGTTGCAACGGCTGATGTAAAAATGGATAATGCTGATAAAAAAGGCAGCCTGCAATTGAAAGGCACGATTCCATTTAAGAATCCGTTAAGCAATGATACAATAACTGCACCATATGTTTCAACTGCACCCGTAGATATAAACCTAAAAGCGAATAATTTTGTACTAGATCATTTCAGCGTATTAATAAGTGATATTGCGAGCTTAAGGGGAGTTTTGAATGCGGATCTTTTGGCAAAAGGTACTGTTTCTGATCCGGCACTTTCAGGGAATCTGAAAATTGACGATGGCGGCTACCTTTTACCACTTACCGGAATGTATCACAATTTTGATATGGCGGTTTCAACAGATAATTTCAAGCTGGTGCTGGATAAGTTAAGGTTGTATAATGAAGAGGATGAAGAGAGGCATATGGATCTGACAGGCAGCCTGGATTTCAAGGATCTGAAGTTAAAAGATATTAATATAGAAGCCCGCGGCGAATTAGTAATATTAGATAAAGATGTCGAACAAAATGAACTTGGAGTTTACGGATATATTTTAACAGGTACGGGCAATCCGCCACTGAAAATTCAGGGAAGTATGGATAGCCTGTATGTGACGGGACAATTACTCATAAAAGACGCAACAATTTCATCTGTACCGCTTGAGGGTAGCGGTTATAATGGATCTGAAGATAAGTTCATATATATAGAGGGCGGAAATGATTCAGCCAGAGTGAATCCGGATTCCCTAATGATAGCTACAATGGAGCAGTATAATTTGCTGAATCCGTTTGAGAGATTAAGATACGTAGTGCCTGAAGAAAGCAAAAGACAGTCATCTGTTAACCTTGATCTGAATGTAAAGACTGAAAAGAGCATATATGCTTCAATAGATTTCAATAATCTTACGCGGGACAGGCTTTTTGGTGAGCTAAAAGCGGATCTGGATATCAAAACAGTGGATGGGAAATTACTGGCATTTGGAACGGTGGATGTTGCCGGGGATTCCTATTACCGCTTTTACAGGGATTTTAAACTGAACGAGAGCCAGATCAAATTTGACGGAGATATTTCTGATCCCGAACTTAACATCAAAGGAGTTTACGCAAGCCAGAAAAGTACTGAACAATATGGTTCGGTTACCACAAACGAAGTTGAAGTTATAATTACTGTTAAAGGGAAGATCAACAATCCGGAATTAACCTTAATGCTGTTCCAGGATGGAAGCGAAGTTTCAGGAAGTGATGCACAAAGTGATGCGATAACTTATCTGCTTTTCGGCAGGTATAAAAGCGAGCTAACAGGCTCAGAAAGGACGGCAGTTGCATCAACACTGGGGGCATCTGTAGGATCACTTTATGCTTCGTCATATTTATCGCAAATGGTTAGAGAGATACTGCCGTTTATTGTCGATGCACAGTTTACATATACAGAAGGCAGCGTGCAGGATACGGATGTGGAATTGATCAGTGAGCTTGGCGAGGCAAGAGTTAAGTTTGGCGGCAAGCTGCTTAAAGACGTAAAGAACTTTGAATTAACTGTTGACTATCCGCTGAACAGACTGCTTAATCTAAATCTGCCTGAAACACTGCTGCTGGAATTTGTACGCGAGGAAAAGAAACAAACGCTTTCCACTAACCCTAATGATATAATAACAACTGAAATAAAGATATTATATAAAATAAAGTTTTAGGATTCATTTTTCGCAGGATTCTCTTTCTCAGAGTCCTCCTTCGGAGAGACTCTGAGAAGTACCGGATAAAATTTTAAGCATTTATGGTTGCAGATTTTTCTGCGGAGTACTTGCATGGCTTTGACACTGATTGGGAGCTAAAGCCCATTTGAATTCAGAATCCCTTATCCACTATCTAAAGTTTCCCGCAAAGTGAGACAGGCAATAGCAATAAAGTGAAAATTGATTTCTGAGCGCTAAGATCATTTAAAAGGCCTGACCGATACCGAATTGGAAAGCGAACTTTTCTTTGAAGATATTTTTGAAGTCATCAAACAACCATTTTTTACCATCGGGTGCGGAAGGGTCATAAAGCCTGAATCCAAGATCTATCCTGATCGGTCCAACGAAGAGGTCATACCGGGGGCCGAATCCAACAGCCAAGGCTATTTGGGAAAAACGGAAATCCTTGTGAGTTTCCCAAACGTTTCCGTAATCGATGAAAAAGGCTGCGCTGAGATTCTTAAGAAATCCTTCTGAAGAGGGAAACAGTTTTTTCCTTACTTCAAAACTGCCCTCAAACAGGAATGTTCCTCCTTCCTGTTTATTATCCAGTATTCCGTTCTCTTTGGCATTCCACCCCCTAAGGCTGCTTGAGCCGCCGCTGAAGAACTTGAAAACTGGCTGTACAGGCACTAAGTTCTCTCCTTTGCCATACTCAATTATGTCACCGATTTTAATGTTTGCAGCAAATACCATATTATCCTTTTCAGCAAGCGGGAAATAGAATTTATTGAGTGTATATGTTTTGAAGAATTGTGAGTAGAAGACATTTTTGCCAAGTATCCCTATTGCGATCCTGGGGATCAATCCCGCAACGCCTGCAAGTATAGAGTGATGGAAGCCGCGTGAGGGGGCAAGCAGATTGTTTGTATTATCATGCTCAAGTGTTAAGCCTATGAATGAGTTGAACTGCGTTTGTCTTCCTGTGGCAATAGTATCATATTTGATCCATATAAGCTCTTCATTCAGATCAACATAAGCGTTATTGTAGAAAGTGTATGGAGCAATAAAGTAGTTAAGTGTTGTAAGATTTGCGAGAAAATAGTTCTTATAATTTTCAACATTGTTAAAACCAATCGAGAGCCTGTTTATAAAAATCATATTCCGCCTTATAAAATGGGGTTTTGTTATTGTTGCCGAGAACTCTGTTCTGTTGATATCAGTAGAGTGGAAATCTTCTTCAAGTTCAAGCATCAATGTTTGGTTTTGTGAGAGGAAGTATCTATTCAGGTATCTGATTCCCGCTCCAAGATAAAAGCGGTTTTCATAGTTTGCCCCTTTGATAAACGGAGTTAGCTCGTTTTTTTTGTTGAGAATTATATCAGCCGAGAAGTTAACTCTATCACCGGTTACTGATATAGGATTAAGTTTGGCGCTTGAAATACTGGGTATCTTTGCCATATTCCTTTCGCTATCAAGTTTTCTGTTCTTGCTGTAAATCTCGCCTTCTCTATAGACAATTTCCTCTCTTGGGTATTCAGTCCTGAGTCCGTAAACATTATCCTTTATATTTATTTCCGTGGTTCCGAAATGGTATATCGAATCGGTACCCTCCAGATTAATTTGTAGCTTAACAACTGCATTTGGATTAATGCGTGTTATTATTGTTCCGGAATCCAGTTTCAGGCGGGCATTCATATAGCCGTTATTCTGCAGTGTATCCAGGATCTCGTTTTGCTGCTGAAGTAGCAATGTCTTATTGTAAAAATCGCCCGGGCTAACAGTTTTGATTTTTTGGATCTTTGCAAGAGTCTCCTGAGGCACATTTTCAATTCCGCCGATCTGTATTGAATCTATTTTATAGCGCTTACGTTCGGTTACGATAAAAGTTACAGAAGCTTCTTCGTCTTCATCATTAATTTGTATTGTAGTATCCACCGCTGCATCGAAGAAGCCGTTATCAAAGTAGAATTTTTTAAGTTTCTGTATATCGCCCTCAACAAGTTTACGGCTGAAGAGATTGTTCTTTGATAGTCCTGTCGCGTCCTTTAGCTGAGCTTCATCAAAAGTTTTGGTATCTGTATGTTTGAAATTGATCTCATCAACTTCCAATACCTGCTGCGAAAATGATATTTGAGGCCAAATAATAGACGAGATGATCAGAACACACAACATCCACTTTTTCTCTTGAGATCTCAACATAAACTCTTGTATTACTTAGTTTTAACTTATCAGAATGCAGAAAAGAATTTCCATGTATTTGTTTGCTTCATAAACGGTTTCAATGTGATGTTACAATTGCTAACATTTCCGCATAATAATATAACAATTCGGAGTTTAGGAAAGTTTTGATGAATAACCAATCAGGATATTCAATTGAGTTATGACGTTTTTGTGAATTGTGGTGAAGCAGGGTTGAATTTTCTGAACGTGGTGATGAATAAAGTGATTACTTGTAATTGCTTAAGACTCCATTGGCCAAGTCTAAGACCTTTTGCTTCAGTTCCTCAGGTTCATAGACAATTATTCCGGCACCGCGGCTTGCGATCCACGAAGCCATTTCTTCAAGTGAATTTACTTTCGTTTCGTACATAACAGAACCATCTTTTGGTTTGGATACTAAAATTAAGCCCGTTAAAGATCCCAGAAAGAGACCGGAAAAAGTTAAAAGAGAAACTGCAAGAAGCGGAAATGAATGATTGAGAGATTATTCAATTCTCACAAATACTAAATTACAAAGGGAGCCTGTTTACAGCTCCCTTTGATTTCAAAATTTCAATTTCAGGATCTACTACTTTATTAAGATCCCCAAGGAATTGGGATTTCAGGTCATGTAGCTTCTGCTACTTAACCATCAACATTTTCTTCGTTTCAATAAAGTCATCAGCAATAAATTTGTGATAATACACACCGCTTGAGTAATTTGTACCGTTCCATTCAACTTCATATGTTCCGGGATTCAATTCTTCTTTTACAAGAACTGAAACTTCTCTGCCGAGCAAATCATATATAATAATCCTTGTGAATGCCTTCTTCGGAATATCAAACCGGATACTTGTGTTCGGATTGAATGGATTTGGAAAGTTATTATACAGGTTAAATATTTTAGGTATATCAGTTCCTATTTTTATTATCCCAACTACTCCATCAAGATACCATACAGTTGACCATGATGTACCGGATGGATTAGTTGCACTTGCTCTCCAATAGTATCGCCCGTTAGGTATTACTGCCGAATATTGCGATACCGCTAATCCGCTTTGATTAACTATTGTTGTGCCAAATCCGGGAGACGTGGAAACCTGCAAACCATAAGTAACAGCTAATGAATAATCGCCAATAACATCAGACCAGTCAAATAAAACAGGAGTTACATTTATCTGTGCCTTATTCAAAGGTGAAATTAATGCCGGATTAGGAGGGAGTAGTGTATCTCGTCTGCCGAAAAGAGAGGGAACAATCCACCATGACGGAACATTCATCCAGTCGCTAACGCAGTTATTCCAATTTTGTGACATTGCCTGCATTAAATTTTGAAAATATGCCGGATTATGTAAATACATGTAATCAGATACTTTTCTAAATGCGCGAGTATACAGCACACGGTTCGGAAAATTGGGCAAATAGTTCGGTTCGTTTCCTAAACGATAAAACTCCTTCCACCAGCAGATATTCCAGTACTTGGGATAGAATGTGCACTCGGAAAGATTCGGCTTCAATCCGCAGAACCACGAGACTTCATCGCCGATCAAGAGCATTTCATCATTAGCATCGCTATTTGTAAGATTGCCGCGCCCTGAGCCGTCTGAATTTATTATTACTAAATCAAGGTCATCTGTTGCTCCTGTATCGGGCGGCGGACATATACTATTTAGACCTACATCAGAAGTTGATACAATTCTGCCATTGCTTAATTGTTCAGGAACATAGTCATTACCATAATTCCATGTCAATTGGTTAACTGGACTTACAGGAACATTAACAGATGTGGCAGGAATTTTAAACAACTGTGAATTTCCTAAAGGAGTTCGTGTAGATGAATATAATATGAAATTTCCGTCTTCGGTGAAATGCGCACCGGCGCTCATCTGAATTGGATTTGGAGACTGCACATAGCTTGTTCCCTGCGTAATACGGGTAAGATTGCTTAGTGTATTAGGGAATGTTATGTTTACTGTGTAAGTTTCCCAATCGGAGCCGGCTTCATCCATCGCAGCAGAAAAGATTATTTTATTATCAGTCATATTGAATGACGGGTGGCCTTTGAAAGTTGTATCTATTGATGGCCATGTTCCGCCTCCTGTAATTGACATACTTACAATTTCAATTGGAATAGTCTGAATAGGAGCTGATAATTTTATCATTGATAATTTTTCATACCTCCCGCAAGGTGTTGGAACAGGTATTGAACACCTGCTTTTGGGGCATGTAACAGTCCATGAAAAGCTGTTGGCTGTATGTATGACCCACAAGCCATCATGCGAAAAATGCGGATGGCGGTCAGCGTAATTATTGGAAGTAAGCTGAACAAGCGAGCCGTTTTCCAAAGTTCCGCCTATAAGTACACCGACGAAAATCTCAAAATCGCCTTCAGGATTTCCCGCAGTTATCCTGTTTGAACTAAAAACAACCATTGTATCATAAGGTGGCGTTGTTTTAACGTAGTAATCAGGATGATTATCAATTGAGGCATTTGTAGTTACACGCCTAATAACTGATGGTGTATTTACATTCGGCATACAATAAATATCAGCATTATTGCCGGCATCAGAAACAAAAAATATACTCTGGCCACATAACTGAAATGAAAATAAGAATATGGTAAACATGGTCAGAAAAAGTTTGAATGTTTTCATGACTGTTCTCCGATATTTGTTTAGATTTATCCCTCTAGTCCTTAATGAAGAAAACAAAGAGTTTACGTGAATCTATTTTCAGTTTCTTTCACTAGCCAGCGCTGCCCTAAACTCAATATCAAAATCGATCCGGTATTAGTCTATATAAATTTTAGCATCTTTGTAATATGAGAACATAATTCATATACAAACCCGGTTGATACATTACAATAACCTACAAAGCAACAAATGAAATCGAAGTGTAAACTAAACTACCCATGCTGCTTTCTCCTTAGCGTCAATCTATACACCTATTGCAATGTTCATTAGGACTTATAAAATTAAATTTAGTACTCTGGCAGTTAAGATTGCATAAAGTATACGCAAAGCCAGATGGCATATTATAAAAAAGACGCATTAAGAGATGTGTCAAAAAACCATTATGCACATTCCGACAGAAGCTATCTTCTTAATAGAACATCAAATACATTTAGTATGTATGTTTTGCAAACTTAGCTTTCAACTTTGCTGATAAAAATGACTTTTGTCAGAAAGAAATTTGATTTTTATCGAGTTGAAGATTCCAGCCCGCAATCATGAAATTGGTTGGCGATGAATATCATGTAAACTTTCTGGATTATATGACAATAATCTTTTGACGTCTCTTAGCTTACAGCTATAATGACGACAGTTTTGCCCTGATGAAAATCAAGACTTGATGCTGTTGAAATTTTTTTCTGTGAGTTATTGTGGATGATTTTTTTTATCGGAGCCAGATAGATGCAGGGCAAAAAAAAGCCGCCTGATGAGGCGGCCGGGAATATTATTTCAAGTTGTTTTTTACTGAATCGTAAATGTTCTCGCTGTTACAGTTCCTGTTGAAAGTGTACCGGAATAGTTTGTGACACTGCCGTTTACGATCACACGGCAGTTAAAGGACTTGCTCACACCAGAAAAATGGTTTACATCAATACGATAGTCTCCTGCAGGCACTGTAGTTGTTGTGCTGTAAATATTTTCAATTGCATTGCCGAGCGCGGAAGTCCAGTCTCTATCCAAAGCAAAGTTTGTACTGGTTGGAGCGCCAAAATAGACATGAATATTATTTGGGCCAAACAAATGGAGATCAAGGTCTGTTGTACTGCCCTGTGTGTTTACCCATGTCAGTGTTGCCTGAACAGTTCCGGTTCCGAATGGCTGTGTTGGCGGCGGCCATGAAGTTGGCCTGCCCGCGACCCATGAACCTCCCGGAGGAAGCTGGCATCCCATTATTGTCCATCCATCGCCAATAGTATAGATCCAGCCCAACGGCCAGTTCAATGAATTAGTTATGGTTACTGACACCGGAATGCTGTATGTCTGAATATCATCAGACATCCAATGCCTGGTTGAAACCCAGAACGAATATGTTCCAAGAGGCAGTATGCCTCTGCAGTAATCACTTGGGAAAGGGCTTCCGGGCCAGTTTGGTGAAATAAATGTGCTACCAACTAAACCAGCCATATATGTACTTGCCCAGCCCGGAGGATAAGCAGGATCTAAAGTCGCGCTCGCAACAGTCAAGATAATGAATGTTTGCCCGTCATTGGTGCACCATTGAACACCTCCGCTTGCAGGAACCATTGGAGGATTATCTGCAGTTGTGCTCTTTAGCAGAACAAAATAACCGAGTTTCAGCACATCTATATATAAGTAATGAGAATTGTTGCCTGGATTGGTACCGACATTGGATGGGACAACTTTCCATTCATTTGTTTCAGGGTAGTATCCCATTACAACCAATCCGGTTGGAGATGACTCTGAACCCGCAGGCAAGTATATCCTGATGGTCATATTAAAGATAAACTGTTCGGGACCGACCTTCACAAAATCGCTTACTCTTGTATAACCTGCCGGGAGTTGCGATACACCCTGCTCAATAGTAGAAGATGTATTAATTGAAAATACAACAGTTCCGGCGCTTCCGTTCTGAAGCTTCGGTACAGCCCCGACCGGAATATTGACCAAGAATCCGTTATTGCTTAAAGATCCTTCCTGGTCGGAAGTTAAGGTTTTTGTAGTGCCATTTCCGTTTCCCGGATCATTTGGAGCAGTTGTATCATTGTTGCAGCCCGGAAAGAATGAAAATATTATTCCGGTAAATATTACCAGAAAAATCCTGTATTTTTTAAGCATAACTCCCCCTTTTCCTTTTGACAAATGTATTTTGGTTATCCAGCTAAAGGGCAAAAAATAGAAATGAAATATTTCAATATCAACATTGAAATTTTTCCAAATAGCGATTTTTACACGTTTTTGCAGAAAACGCTGCGATAAATATCATGTAATTTCATGAAAAAAGGTCCGTAATTTCATAAGTTCAGAAAAGAGCCCTATGACTATTTTAGATTGTGATTCGAGTAGTTTTGAACAATCGTGGCCTTCCCGACACAGAGAGTCGGGACGCTCTAAACTGACCGTAGTTCGATCTAACTTAAGATTCTGATTTTGTTCTTAAAGGATTTTAGTTTTGTTTCAAGCTTCATAGTTTCCAAGAGGCTTTCGAATTCCTTACTGAAAATTAACTTCCGTGGACCCTTATTCTTTGTACTAAAGATTGATTTGAATTGTGCTGTAACAGACGATATTGAATATTATTTGTCTGTCCAATGTAAAGTTTTCCGGTGGATTCCGACTGAATTATGTACGTAAAATAATTCATTGTCGGGGTGAGAGGATTCGAACCTCCGGCCTTCCCGACACTTTGTGTCGGGACGCTCTACCGGGCATTGAGCTCTATCCATCTCAAGACCCTTTGCTTATTCTTAAAAGATTTCAGCTTCTTTTCCAGCAGAATGGCTTCTGTCCTGGATTCAAATCCTTCTGCGAAAAAAATTTTCCATGGGCCTTTGTTCTTCGTGCTTAGAGATATATCAGAGTTGTGTTGCAACAAGCGATTGTGGATGTTACTCGTCTGTCCGATGTAAAGTCTTTCGGTGGATTCCGACTGAATTATGTATGTAAAATAATTCATTGTCGGGGTGAGAGGATTCGAACCTCCGGCCTCCTAGTCCCGAACCAGGCGCTCTACC